>NZ_BAAJXA010000060.1:0-50532 GCF_057537855.1 Streptomyces diversicolor | reverse complement strand
GCGCCCCAGCCGGACACCCGCACGGTCACCTCCCGGGCACCCGCGCCGAAGTCGCAGTCGCGGTAGAGGAGTTCGGCGCTCCCGCCGTCGACGGGGGTCACCGCGTCGCCGGACTCCTTGGCGCGGTCGACCAGCGCGGCACCGGACTGCTCGTCGAATCCCGCCGCGTCCAGGCCCCGGTCGAGCACCGCGCGGGGCCGGGCGGGCTCGCCGTCGAGGACGAGGGTGCGGCGCAGCCGGATGTCCTCGCTGGAGGCGCCCACCAGCAGCTCGTAGGGGCCCGGCTCGCGGCGCCAGCCGTCCCGCGCCACGTCCCAGAACGCGAAGGCGGACAGCGGGACGTCGAAGGTCAGCTCCGTCCGCTGTCCGGGGGCGAGCGTCACCCGGCGGTGCGCCAGCAGCTCGCGGCGCGGGCGGACGGCCGACGGGTCGAGGGCGCGCGTGTACAGCTGGGCGACCTCGGCCGCGGTGACGTCACCGGTGTTGGTGACCGTGAAGGACACCCGCACCGCGTCCTCCGTCGCGCCCGCGGACAGGTCGGCGTAGGAGAAGGACGCGTACGACAGGCCGTGGCCGAACGGGAAGAGCGGGGTGCCCTCGAAGTAGAGATAGGTCTGGCGGGCGCCGATCACGTCGTAGTCGAGCAGATCGGGCAGGTCGGCGTCGGACGCGTACCAGGTCTGCGGCAGGCGGCCCGCGGGGGAGACGTCACCGGCCAGCACCCGGGCCAGCGCGGTGCCCGCGGCCTGCCCGCCGTGCGCGGTCCACAGCGCGGCGGGCAGCCCGGCGACGGGCACGGCGTACGGGTAGCCGGAGACCAGGACCAGCACCGTGTTCGGGTTGGCGGCGCGGGCGGCGCGCAGCAGCCGCTCCTGCTGGGCGGGCAGGGCCAGCGTCGTACGGTCCTCGGTCTCCCGGCCGCCGATGTGCGGGTCGTTGCCCGCGACCACCAGGACCACATCGGCCGCGCCGGTCACCCGGGCGACGGCGTCCTCGCCGCGCTCGTCGGTGATCAGCTCGAAGACCTCGGGAGCCGCCGTGTCGCCGGCGGGGGCAACCTTCACCCCGTCGGCGGCGACCCGGACATGACGACCGGTTCCGATGTGCCGCAGGAGGTGACCGCCGGCGTGGGGTTCAAGACGGAACGTCTCCTGGACGACCCAGCCGCCCGGCTGGTCCGCGGCGGCCCGCACGAAGCCGTCCTCGGCGACCGAGAGATAGCGGCCGTCCGGGGCGCGCAGCGTCAGCACGCCACGGCCCCAGTCGATCAGCGCGAGTTCGGTGCCGATGGCGCCGGTGGTGAGCGGGGGCAGGTCGGTGCGGCCGGCGAGCAGCGCCGGGTCGAGCGCGCCCTCGGCGCCGCGCACCTCGTCGGGCGCGTCGGCGGCGGGCGGCACCCGCAGGAAGGTCCCGGCGCGGGTGCGCAGCCGCACCCGGTCCACGCCCTCGGCGAACTCCACCCGCTCGGCGCCGAACCGCTCGTACAGGCCCTCCAGCGGTGTGGACCGGTGCAGGAGGGTGCCGCTGTACCAGTCGAGCTTGCACTCGTCGGCGAGCAGGCCGACCACCGCGATCCGGGTGTCGTGGGCGAGCGGCAGCACACCGTCGTTCTTCAGCAGCACCACCGCCTGCTCGGCGGCCTGTCTCGCGAGCGAGCGGTGCTCCGGGGTGTCGAAGGCGCCGGTGTCCGCGTGCGGGTCCTCGGCCGGGTCGAACTCGCCGAGCCGGAAGCGCACCGAGAGCTGGCGGCGCACCGCCGTGTCGATGTCCGACTCGGTCAACAGGCCACGCGCCAGGGCTCCGTGGAGCCGGGCGGTGATCTGCGAGCCGTCGGTGCCGTGGTCGGTGAAGCTGTCGACGCCGGCCCGCAGGGCGGCGGCGGTGGCCTCCTCGTGGCTGTCGAAGTAGTGCTCGGAGTCGACCAGGTTGGAGGGCGCGCCGGCGTCCGAGCAGACCAGCAGGTCCTGTCCGGTCCAGGTGCGCAGATGCTCGCGCAGGTACGGGGAGACGTGGTTGGGGCGGCCGTTGACCAGGTTGTAGGCGGGCATCACACCGGCCACCGCACCGGCCCGCACGGCCTCCTCGAAGGCGCGCAGGTCGTACTCGCGCAGCACGCGCGGGCGGATGGACGAGGAGGTGACGTCCCGGCCGGTCTCGTTGTTGTGCGCGAGCCAGTGCTTGAGCACCGGGGCGGTGCGCCAGTACACCGGGTGGTCGCCGCGCAGGCCCCGGGTGTAGGCGGTGGCGATCGCCGAGGTCAGCCTCGGATCCTCGGAGTAGCCCTCCTCGTTGCGGCCCCACAGCGGGTGGCGCAGCAGATTGGCCGTCGGCGCCCAGACGTTGAGGCCGACGCGGTCGTCGCGGGCGCGCATCGCGCGCACCTCCCTGGAGACCGCGTCGCCGACCCGGCGCACGAGGTCCGGGTTCCAGGTCGCGCCGAGCCCCACGGCCTGCGGGAAGACGGTGGCCGGGCCCATCCAGGCGACCCCGTGCAGCGCCTCCTGGCCGGTGCGGAACGCGGCGACGCCAAGGCGCTCGACGGCGGGCGCGAACTGGTGCAGGAAGCCGACCTTCTCGTCCAGGGTGAGCCGCGCCAGCAGATCGTCGACGCGCTTCGCGAACGGCAGGCGCGGATCGCGGAACGGCGGGGCGGGCGGCGGGGGTGCGGTCACGGGCGGTTCCCTTTGCGCGGAGGTGGCAAGGCGCTTTCGAAGCGCTTCGATGCTGATTCGACGCGCGGGGTGGTGTCAAGACATCCCGTGGCAACAGCTCCGACCTCTGACGATATTTCAAGCCGGATGCGAGCCCGCGTAGGACCGTGGCGCCTTGGAGGAATCTTGGAAGCGGCCCTTGTGCGCCCTCAGGTGTTCACTTAACCTCGCAGCAACATCGAAGCGCTTCGACTCGATGGTGCCGTCGTGGTGAGACGGACATTCCTCCGAGGACCGCTTCTGCTCAGCCAGTTCCACTCAAGACACCGCAGCCGACGGCCACCGCCGGGTGTCCTGGTGCGCCACGAAGGGTTGACGCAATGACGCCGAACGCCGCCTCTGCCGCCTCCGCGCCCAGCCGGAGAACCTTCCTCGCCTCCACGGCGGTCGCCGCCACCGCGGTGGCGGGCGGCATGCCGCTGCTCACCGCCTGCGGCGGCGGCCAGGAGGGCCGCAAGGAGGGCACCACCTCCGGGAAGGCGGCGCGGAAGCTGCTGCCGGCGTATGTGGCGTCCAGCGTCGTGGCCCCGGACATCCCGGCGAAGAACGGCTCCGCGGCCGGCTTCACCAAGGCCATCGCCATGGACGAGTTGAAGACATCGGTGCCCGAGAAGCTCGGCAGCGGCGGCCGGCTGACGGTCATGGCCCCGCTGTGGGGCACCCCGCCGTCCGGGGACAACCCCTACTACCGGGCCATGAACGACGCCATCGGGGTGCGGGTCGGCTGGCAGAACCAGGACGGCAACACCTACGACGAGAAGCTGGGCGCCGTGCTCGCCTCCAGCGACATCCCGGACGTGGTGGTCGTCCCCGGCTGGAACCTGAACGGCCGCATACCGAGCGCCGTCAACGCCAAGTTCGCCGACCTCGGCCCCCATCTGTCCGGCGACAAGGTCAAGGACTACCCCAACCTCGCCGCGGTGCCGACCGACGCCTGGCAGCGCGCCATCTTCGGCGGCCAGTTGCGCGCCATCCCGATGCCCGCCTCCTACGTCACCAACATCGCGCCCTTCTACCGCAAGGACATCTTCGACCAGAAGGGATACCAACTCCCGAAGAGCACCGACGAGTTCCTGGCCTGGGCGAAGGACGCCACCGACGCCAAGGGCGGCGTGTGGGCCTGCGACGACATGAAGTGGACCGCGTTCAACGCCTTCGGAGTCCTCAACGGCAGCGACAAGGCCCTGTGGTGGAACCTGCAAGGCGGCAAGCTGGTCAACCGGGTGGAGACCGAGGAGTACCTGGAGGCCGTCGAGTGGGCGCGCAAGCTGTTCGCGGCGGGCGTGGTGCACCCCGACGCCCGGGCCGGCAAGACCGCCTCCGACGCCGGTTCCCGGTTCACCGCGGGCAAGGTCCTCGTCTACAACCAGGACCTGTCCGACTGGTTCGGCAAGACCTCCGAACAGCGCACCCAGAACCCGGACTTCGCAACCGCCGCGATGGACATCTTCACCCACGACGGCGGCGACCCGCTGCTGTGGGCCGTACAGCCCGCGAACATCTTCACCTTCGTCAGCAAGAAGGCGTCCAAGCGGCAGATCGAGGACCTGCTGGCGATCGCGAACTTCTGCGCCGCGCCGTACGGCACCAAGGAGTGGCTGCTCACCAACTACGGCCTGCAGAGCACCGACTTCACCCTGAAGGACGGCGTACCCACCAAGACCACCAAGGGCGTCAACGAGGTGCTGGGCGCCTTCGACTACACCGGCGACCCGGCGCCCTTCGTCGCACACCCCGACTTCCCCGAGGTCACCAAGGGGATGGTCGAGTGGCAGCAGCGGATGGGCGCGTTCACCAAGAAGTCCTCCTTCTACGGCCTGACCATCACCGAGCCCACCCGCTGGTCCAACCTCGCCGACGACTTCGAACAACTGGAGGACGACGTGGTGCGCGGCCGCAAGAAGATCGGCGACGTGCAGCAGGCGGTGTCCGACTGGAAGAAGCGGGGCGGCGACGACCTGCGCGACTGGTACCGCAAGCTGCTCGACGACGCCGGCTCGGCCCGGTGACCCGGGACATACAGGGCTGAGGCAGGGAGAACGGTCGTGTCGCACAGCACGGTGCCTCGCAGCAGGGCCGAGGCCAGGACGACGGGGAAGAGACTTCAGGCGCCCGGCGGCGGCGCCGGACGCGAGCCGCGCCGGCGCGGCGGGAAGCAGGGCCTCGGGACCAGGTTCCGGCGGGACCGGACGCTGATCCTGATGACGCTGCCCGCCCTCCTGCTGCTGCTCGTCTTCAACTACGTACCGATCCTCGGCAACGTGGTCGCCTTCCAGGACTACGACCCGTATCTGAGCGACAACGGTTTCGTCGCCATCTTCCAGAGCCCCTGGATCGGCTTGGAACAGTTCCAGCGGGTCTTCGAGGACTCCGCGTTCTGGCACGCCGTGCAGAACACGTTCGTCCTGTTCTTCCTCCAGCTGGTGCTGTTCTTCCCGGTCCCGATCCTGCTGGCGCTGCTCATCAACAGCGTGGTCAGGCCCCGGGTCCGGGCCATCGCCCAGGCGATCATGTACCTGCCGCACTTCTTCTCGTGGGTGCTCGTCGTCACCGTCTTCCAGCAGGTCTTCGGCGGCGCCGGCATCATCGCGCAGACCCTGCGCGAGCACGGGCACACCGGCTTCGACATCATGACCGACCCCGGGATCTTCAAGTACCTGGTGACGGCCCAGATGGTCTGGAAGGACGCCGGCTGGGGCATCATCGTCTTCCTCGCCGCGCTCGCCTCCGTCTCCCCCGACCTGTACGAGGCCGCCGCCATGGACGGGGCCGGGCGCTGGCGCCGCATGTGGCACATCACCCTGCCCGCGCTGCGCCCGGTGATCGCCCTGCTCCTGGTGCTGCGGGTGGGCGACGCCCTCACCGTCGGCTTCGAGCAACTACTGCTCCAGCGGCAGGCGGTGGGACCCGACGCCGCCGAGGTGCTGGACACCTATGTGTGGTGGAACGGCATCCGCAACCAGGACTTCAGCTATGCCGCGGCGGCGGGCCTGATCAAGGGCGTCGTCGGACTGACCCTCGTCCTCGTGGCGAACAAGGTCGCCCACCTCATGGGCGAGCAGGGGGTGTACCGGAAATGACCGCAGTCGTCGACCGACCCGCGGCGGCAGGGGAGCGGCAGCGGGACAGGCGGCGCCGCTGGTCCGCGCCGCCCCGGCCCGTCTGGGAGGAGACGCCGCGCAGGGCCGGCCTGGCCGGCAAGGGCCTGGTGCTCGGCCTCGCCTGCTTCGTGATCCTCTTCCCGCTGTGGATCGTCGTGGTGACCAGCCTGTCCCCGAAGAAGACCATCGACGCCACGGGCGGCCTGGTGGTGATCCCCAAGGGCCTCACCTTCGTGGCCTACCGGGAACTGCTCAGCGGCGGCCAGGTGCAGCGGGCCGCGCTGGTCAGCATCGGGGTCACCGTCGTCGGCACCCTGTTCAGCATGGCCGTGTCCGTGCTGTGCGCCTACGGCCTGTCCCGCCGCGGCTCGCTGGGCCACCGCTGGATCCTGCTGACGCTGCTCGCCACGATGTTCTTCGGCGCGGGCCTGATCCCCACCTATCTGCTGGTGCAGGCACTCGGTCTGACCGACACCTATCTGGCGCTGATCCTGCCCAGCGCCGTCAGCGTCTTCAACATCCTCGTGCTGCGCGGCTTCTTCATGGGCATCTCGCCCGAACTCATCGACAGCGCCCGCATCGACGGCGCGGGCGACTGGCGCATCCTGTGCCGGATCGTGCTGCCGCTGTCCCGCGCGGTGCTCGCCGTGATCACCCTGTTCTACGCGGTGGGTTACTGGAGCGCCTGGTTCAACGCGTCGATCTACCTGACCGACCAGGACATGATGCCGTTGCAGAACGTCATGATCCAGCTGGTGCAGAAGCAGCAGCGCCCGGTGGGGCTGTCCGCGCAGATCAACACGGGGCAGCTGTCGCCGCTCGCCGTCCAGATGGCGGTCATGGTCATGGCCCTGCTGCCGGTGGCCGTCCTGTCGCCCTTCGTCCAGAGGCACTTCAAGAAGGGCATGCTCACCGGCGCCGTGAAGGGATGACCGGTGTGCCGACCCGCGGGGCGGCCCGCCGCCCCCGTCCACAGAGCGAGGTTTGTGTCATGAGCGCGTCCCATTCGAGCCGGCGTGGCGGACGCCGCCGCAACGCGCACGGGGAGCCGGCGTGACGGCGCGGCGCACACCACCGGTGCTCGCCGACGCCACCCGCGGCCGGATCCTCTACGGCGGCGACTACAACCCCGAGCAGTGGCCCGAGGAGACCTGGCACGAGGACGTACGGCTGATGCGGGACGCCGGCGTCACCACCGTGACCCTCGGCGTCTTCTCCTGGTCCGCCCTCGAACCGAGCCCCGGCGCCAGGGAGTTCGGCTGGCTCGACCGGGTCATGGACCTGCTGCACCGGTCCGGCATCGACGTCGTATTGGCCACCCCCACCGCCGCGCCGCCGCCCTGGATGGGCCGTCTGCACCCCGACACCCTGCCCCGGGACGCCGACGGCCGCATCGAATGGTGGGGCGGGCGCCAGCACTTCTCGCACTCCAGCGCCACCTACCGGCACTACGCCGCCGCGATCACCGAGGACCTGGCCGCCCGCTACGCAGGCCACCCCGCCCTGACCATGTGGCACATCAACAACGAGTACTGCACCTTCGACCACGGGGACGAGGCGGCCGCCGCCTTCCGCCGCTGGCTGCGGGCCCGATACGGCACCCTCGACGCGCTCAACACCGCCTGGGGCACGGCCTTCTGGAGCCAGCGCTACGACAGCTGGGACGGCATCCTGCCACCCCGCCACGTCCACTACCTGAAGAACCCCACCCAGGTGCTGGACTTCCGCCGCTTCACCTCCGAGATGCTCCTGGAGTGCTACACCGCCGAACGCGACATCGTCGCCCGGCACACCCCGCACATCCCGGTCACCACCAACTTCATGCCGCTGTGGACCGGCCAGGACGGCTGGCGCTGGGCCGAGCGGGAGGACGTCGTCTCCGTCGACCTCTACCCCGACCCACAAGACCCGCTCGCCCCCCAGCACGCCGCCCTCGTCCAGGACCTGACCCGCTCCCAGGCCCGCGGGCCCTGGATGCTGATGGAACAGGCGGCAGGACCGGTCAACTGGCGCGGCGTCAACCACCCGAAGCCGCCCGGACTCAACCGGCTCTGGTCCCTCCAGGCCGTGGCCCGCGGCGCCGACGCCGTCTGCTACTTCCAGTGGCGCCAGTCCCGGCAGGGCGCGGAGAAGTTCCACTCCGCGATGGTCCCCCACGCGGGCCCGCAGGGCCGCACCCACCAGGAGGTCAAACGGCTCGGCGCCGATCTCGCCCGGATCGGCGGCGCGGTGGCCGGCACCCGCATCGCCGCCGACATCGCGATCCTGCACGACTGGCACGCCTGGTGGGCGAGCGCCCAGGAGGCCAGGCCCTCCACCGAGGTCGACCACGCCGCCGTCCTGCACGCCTGGCACCGCGCCCTGTGGGAGTCCCACCTCACCACCGACTTCGCCCACCCCGAGCACGACCTGTCCGGCTACCGGCTCGTCGTCGTACCTCAGCTCTACCTCCTCACCGACACGGCCGTCGAGAACCTCCTTGGACACGTCCGCGGCGGCGGCACCCTGGTGTGCGGCTTCCTCACCGGGATCGCCGACGAGGACGACCGGGTGCGGCCCGGCGGCATGGACGCCCGGCTGCGCGAGCTGTTAGGCATCCGCACCCTGCACGAGTGGTGGCCGCTGGAGCCCGGCCGGACCGTCGCCTGCGAGGGCTTTGACGGCACGCTCTGGTCCGAGGAGATCGAGGCCGGTGACGGCGCCGAGGAGACCGTGCCGTACCGGGGCGGTGACCTCGACGGGCTGCCCGCCGTGCTGCGCAGGGGGCGCGCCTGGTACGTCTCCACGCTGCCCGAACCCGGGGCGCTGCGCGCCCTGCTCGCCCGCGTGGCCGCCGAGGCGGGGGCGCGTCCCGTACTGGACGGGCTGCCCGTACGCGTCGAGGCGGTCCGCCGCGGCGACCTGCTGTTCCTGCTCAACCACGGCCGCGAACCGGTCACCGTGCGGGTGCCCGGCACCCACCGCGACCTGCTCACCGGTGAGACGGTCGACGGCGCCCTCACCCTGACCCGGCACGGCACGGCGGTGCTGGCGCCATGACGCCCGCCACCGGCCCCGAACCGACCCGCACCACCGCCGCGCCCACGCGCACGGCCCCCCGCCCGAGACCGGGGCATCCTCGCCCCCACACCCTGGTCCGCCCGAACGACGGCGAGCACACCCGGCCATCCCGCCCGGCATCGGCCCGGACCATCGCCTGCCCGGCACACCGGCCGGGCTCGGTGTCGCGGCACCTGCTTCCGCTGCCCGCGCTCCGAGCGCTCGGCCCCCGGCACGAACGGCGCGGTGCGCGCCCCCGGTTCGGGGCCACCGCCGACCTCGGCCGGCACCCGCCACGGGCCGCGACCCGGCCCACCGAACGCATCGATCCGCGGACTTCCTCCGGCGCGCGGCCCCTCGGCGTCGGCGCCGGAGAGGATCGCGTCCTCACCCCGGGGGCGCGGTGACCGCTGCAATTCCCCCCACCCATGGAAGGGACACCATGGCAACACGCACCCTCGGCAGGGTCGCCAAGGCCCTGCTCGCCCCCGCCCTGGCGCTCGGCGCCACCGTCGGCCTCGCCTCGGCCCCCGCCTCCGCCGCGGTCTGGAACTCCTGCGACCAGTGGGGCAACACCACGCTGAACGGCTACACCCTCTACAACAACATCTGGGGCTCCGGCGCCGGCAGCCAGTGCGTCTGGGCCAACTCCGGCACCAACTGGGGCGTCTGGGCCGACCACCCCAACACCGGCGGCATCAAGTCCTACCCCAACGCCAAGAAGGTCATCAACAAGCCGATCACCTCGCTGACCTCCCTCACCAGCAGCTACAACGTGACCGTCCCGTCCTCCGGCGCGTACAACACGTCGTACGACATCTGGGACACCGGCTACAAGTACGAGGTCATGCTCTGGGTGAACAAGACCGGCGCCGTCGGCCCGCTCGGCACCTCACAGGGCAGCCTCACCCTCGGCGGCTCCACCTGGTCCGTCTACAAGGGCAACAACGGCTCGAACGACGTCTTCTCGTTCGTGCGCGGCTCCAACTCCAGCTCCGGCACCGTCGACATCCTGCCGATCCTCAAATGGATCAAGGACACCAAGGGCTGGTTCGGCAACGTCACCATCGGTGACGTGCAGTTCGGCTACGAGATCACCAGTTCCTCCGGTGGCCTGGACTTCACGACCAACAACCTGACGGTCAGCGGCGGCTGACCGAGCACCCCCCGACACGACGGGCCGGCCCCGCACCGGGAACCGGCCCGTCCACCGTGCCGCGCTCACTCCACGATCGGCAGCCACGCCCCGTCCCGCAGGAACAGCGGGACACGGTCCGGCGGGGCGCCGACCGTCACGGCCGAGCCGCCCGCGTACGCCTCACCGGTCCACGCGCGGTCCACCGGGCGCCGCGGGCCGATACGCGGCGGCCGTCAGGGCGCGGCGGGTGCCGGGCCCGTGCTCGCCCGTACCGTCAGCTCGGGCGCGATCAGCACGACGTCGTCGCTGCCGCGGCCGTCCAGCTTGGCGACCAGGTGTTCCACCGCGTACCGGCCCATGTCCTGCGCGGGGATCGCGACCGACGTGAGCCGCACCGAGGCCTGGACGGCGACCTGGTCCGGGCAGATGGCCACCACCGACACGTCCTCCGGCACGGCCCGGCCCTGCTGCCGCAGCAGGGCGAGCAGCGGCTCGACGGCCGCCTCGTTCTGCACGACGAACCCGGTGGTGCCCGGCCGTTCGTCGAAGATCCGGGCGAGGGTGAGGGCCATCGCGTCGTATCCGCCCTCGCACGGTCGGTGCAGCACCCGCAGTCCCAGCTCCCGGGCGCGGGAGCGCAGCCCGTCGAGGGTGCGCTCGGCGAATCCGGTGTGCCGCTCGTAGACGGCGGGTGCCTCGCCGATGACAGCGATGTCACGGTGTCCGAGCCGCGCCAGGTGCTCGACGCACAGCGCGCCCGTCGCCCCGAAGTCGAGGTCGACGCAGGTCAGACCGCCGGTGTCGGCGGGCAGCCCGATCAGCACCGACGGCTGGTCCGTGCCGCGCAGCAGCGGCAGCCGCTCGTCCTCCAGCTCCACGTCCATCAGGATCATCGCGTCGGCGAGCCCGCTGCCGGTGACCCGGCGCACCGCGTCCGGGCCCTCCTCGCCGGTGAGCAGCAGGACGTCGTACCCATGGGTGCGGGCCGTGGTGGCCACCGCGATGGCGATCTCCATCATCACCGGTACGTACATGTCGGTGCGCAGCGGAACCATCAGCGCGATGATGTTGGACCGGCTGCTGGCCAGGGCACGGGCGCCCGCGTTCGGGTGGTAGCCGAGTTCCCTGATGCTCTCCTCGACCCGCTGCCGGGTGGTGGCGGAGATGGACCGCTTGCCGCTGAGGACATAGCTCACCGTGCTCGCCGAGACTCCGGCGTGCTGGGCGACCTCGGCGAGGGTGACCATCCGGCTCTCCAAGCTGTTGTGAAGCGCTTCGACAGTGCGCCTGTCCGACCGTGGACGGGTGAGGGTGCATCGACCCTAACCCCAGCATAGGCGGGGTGTCCATATGTCATGCTGCCGTCGAAGCGCTTCGACACCCTTTTCTCCGAGCGTCGAGAGCGGACCGGTCCCGGCCGCCGTCCCCCGGACGGCCTAACGACGCACCACCGCGAAACCGTGCCCGCGCCCTGGGGCCGGGACCCGCGTCTCCCGCCCCGCCGGGCGCGCGAGGGCTGCGTGAGGGCTGCGCGAGGACTGGTGCACGCGGCCCGTTTCGGGTACCAACGATCCAGTAGCACTGGTCGGTAACGAACGGTCCTCAACATCCCTCTTCGCGGCGAGGTGAGCCTCATGTCCGCACCCACCAGCAAACCCACGGTCACCGAGCGTGAGGCCCGGCAGGTCGCGGAGGCCGCCCGGGAACAGGACTGGCGCAAGCCCAGCTTCGCCAAGGAACTGTTCCTCGGCCGCTTCCGCCTCGACCTGGTCCACCCCCACCCCCACCCGGCCGACGACGATGCCCAGCGCGGCGAGGAATTCCTCGCCAAGCTCCGCGACTTCTGCGAGACGAAGATCGACCCGGCCCGTGTCGAGCGCGAGGCGCAGATACCCGACGAGGTCGTCGACGGCCTCAAGGACCTCGGCGCCCTCGGCATGAAGATCGACACCAAGTACGGCGGCCTCGGCCTCACCCAGGTCTACTACAACAAGGCCCTCGCCCTGGTCGGCTCGGCCAGCCCGGCGATCGGCGCCCTGCTCTCCGCCCACCAGTCGATCGGTGTACCGCAGCCGCTGAAGCTCTTCGGCACGCAGGAGCAGAAGGACACCTTCCTGCCGCGCTGCGCCCGCACCGACATCTCGGCGTTCCTGCTGACCGAGCCGGACGTCGGCTCCGACCCCGCGCGCCTTGCCACCTCCGCCGTGCCGGACGGGGATCACTACATCCTGGACGGGGTGAAGCTGTGGACCACCAACGGCGTGGTCGCCGACCTCCTCGTCGTCATGGCCCGGGTGCCGAAGTCCGAGGGCCACAAGGGCGGCATCACGGCCTTCGTGGTCGAGGCGTCCTCCGAGGGCATCACCGTCGAGAACCGCAACGCCTTCATGGGCCTGCGCGGCATCGAGAACGGCGTCACCCGCTTCCACCGGGTGCGGGTACCGGCCGCCAACCGGATCGGCCCGGAGGGCGCCGGCCTGAAGATCGCGCTGACCACCCTGAACACCGGCCGGCTGTCGCTGCCCGCGATGTGCGTCGGCGCCGGCAAGTGGTGCCTGAAGATCGCCCGCGAGTGGTCGGCGGCCCGGGAGCAGTGGGGCAAGCCGGTCGCGCTGCACGAGGCGGTCGGCTCGAAGATCAGCTTCATCGCCGCCACGACGTTCGCCCTGGAGGCCGTCGTCGACCTGTCCTCGCAGATGGCCGACGAGAGCCGCAACGACATCCGTATCGAGGCCGCCCTCGCCAAGCTGTACGGCTCCGAGATGGCCTGGCGGATGGCCGACGAACTGGTCCAGATCCGCGGCGGCCGCGGCTTCGAGACCGCCGCCTCGCTGAAGGCCCGCGGCGAACGGGCGGTCCCCGCCGAACAGCTGCTGCGCGACCTGCGCATCAACCGGATCTTCGAGGGCTCCACCGAGATCATGCACCTGTTGATCGCGCGCGAGGCCGTCGACGCCCACCTCGCGGTCGCCGGTGACCTCATCGACCCCGACAAGACCCTGTCGGACAAGGCGAGGGCGGGCGCGAACGCCGGCGCCTTCTACGCCAGGTGGCTGCCCCGGCTGGTCGCCGGACCCGGGCAACTGCCCTCCTCGTACGGTGAGTTCAAACGCGAGGTGGACCTCTCCGGGCATCTGCGCTATGTCGAGCGGCACGCCCGCAAGCTGGCCCGCTCCACCTTCTACGCCATGTCCCGCTGGCAGGGCCGGATGGAGACCAAGCAGGGCTTCCTCGGCCGGGTCGTGGACATCGGCGCGGAGCTGTTCGCGATGAGCGCGGCCTGCGTCCGGGCCGAGCTGCTGCGCAGCCAGGGCGACCACGGACGTGAGGCGTACCAGCTCGCCGACGCCTTCTGCCGGCAGGCCCGCATCCGGGTCGACGAGCTGTTCGGCCGGCTGTGGTCCAACACCGACGACGTCGATGGCAAGGTCGTCAAGGGCGTACTCGGCGGCGTCTACGCGTGGCTGGAGCAGGGGGTCGTCGACCCGTCGGGCGACGGCCCCTGGATCGCGGACGCGACCCCCGGCCCGAGCCGTCGGCAGAACGTGCACCGGCCCATCAGGTGACGGCCGGGCGGCCGACCGGCCGGGTCAGGGCCGGCCGGCCGGTCAGCTGCTGACCGGTGTCCCGCGGCGGGTGCCGGTCAGCACCACTTGTCGCTCGGGTCCCGCCTGGTCCAGGAGCAGGAGTCGACCTTCGCGCCGCTCGCCTTGGTGAGGGTGGCGGTGTCGCTGGTGTTGTTCCACACGTACCAGCGGCGGTTCTGGTACTTGTGCGAGGCGCTGTCCGTGCCCTTGCCGGTGTGCACCTTCAGGGTCTTGCCCGCGCCGATCCGGACGTTCGGGAAGACGTACTTGTGGTTGGCGGCGTCCTTCAGGATCCAGCCCTTCAGGGACACCGCCGAACGGCTGGTGTTCTTCAGCTGCACCCACTCGCCGTTCAGGCTCGCGTTGGACCCGTTGTCCGAGCCCGGGCTGTCGAACCAGACATGGCGGATCGACACACCCCCGGCCGCCTCGGCCGGGGTGCTGAGCAGGGTGCCGGTGAGCAGCGCGGCGCCCGCGAGGGCCGCGGGCAGGGTGGCGCGAAAACGCATGGGAAATCCCCCCGGGGAAGTCGTTGAGAACAGCAGTGTTATCACATGATCTTCACGGCTGTTTCACAAAGGAGGATTTCCGTCCCTTCACCATCAAGCCCAGACATGGCACCCGCCCGAGGGACGCGCTGTCCTTCCGGGCGCCGCTTGCGGCAACAATGGGGGGATGACCGACAGCCCCGCCAGTCCGGCGCCCCTCGCCGACCCGCACCTCGTCCACGACCCCCGCGCGGGAGACGGGCCGAAGGACGTGGTGATCCTCGGCTCCACCGGGTCCATCGGCACCCAGGCCATCGACCTCGTCCTGCGCAACCCCGACCGCTTCCGGGTCACCGCCCTGTCCGCCAACGGCGGCCGGGTGTCCCTCCTGGCCGAGCAGGCCCGCCGGCTCCGGGTGAAGACCGTCGCGGTGGCCCGCGAGGAGGCCGTACCGGCGCTGCGCGAGGCCCTTGCCGCGCAGTACGGCGCGGGCGAACCGGTCCCCGAGGTCCTTGCCGGACCCGACGCGGCCACCCAGGTCGCCGCCGCCGACTGCCACACCGTCCTCAACGGCATCACCGGCTCCATCGGCCTCGCACCGACCCTCGCCGCCCTGGAGGCGGGCCGCACCCTCGCGCTCGCCAACAAGGAATCGCTCATCGTCGGCGGCCCCCTGGTCAAGGCGCTCGCCAAGCCGGGGCAGATCATCCCCGTCGACTCCGAGCACGCGGCGCTCTTCCAGTCGCTCGCCGCCGGCACCCGCGCCGACGTGCGCAGACTCGTCGTCACGGCGTCCGGCGGCCCGTTCCGCGGCCGCAGCAAGGCCGAACTCGCCGACGTCACCGTCGACGACGCCCTCGCCCACCCCACCTGGGCCATGGGCCCGGTGATCACGATCAACTCCGCGACCCTGGTCAACAAGGGCCTGGAGGTCATCGAGGCGCACCTGCTGTACGACATCCCCTTCGAACGCATCGAGGTCGTCGTGCACCCGCAGTCCTGCGTCCACTCGATGGTCGAGTTCACCGACGGCTCCACGCTCGCCCAGGCGACGCCCCCCGACATGCGCGGACCCATCGCCATCGGTCTCGGCTGGCCCGAACGCGTCCCGGACGCCGCCCCCGCCTTCGACTGGAGCACCGCCTCGACCTGGGAGTTCTTCCCGCTCGACAACGAGGCGTTCCCGTCGGTGAACCTCGCCAGGCACGTGGGGCGGCTCGCGGGCACCGCCCCGGCGGTGTTCAATGCGGCCAATGAGGAGTGCGTCGAGGCGTTCCGCGGCGGCGCGCTGCCCTTCAACGGGATCATGGAGACCGTCACCCGGGTGGTCGAGGAGCACGGCACCCCCCGCACGGGAACCTCGCTCACGGTGTCGGACGTCCTCGAAGCGGAGACCTGGGCCAGGGCCCGGGCCCGCGAACTGACCGCACAGAAGGCGACCGCGGAGGCGCGTGCATGACAGCCTTGATGATGATCCTCGGCATAGTCGTCTTCGTGGTCGGCCTGCTGTTCTCGATCGCCTGGCACGAGTTGGGGCACCTGTCCACCGCCAAGATGTTCGGCATCCGCGTCCCGCAGTACATGGTCGGCTTCGGCCCGACCATCTGGTCCCGTCACAAGGGCGAGACCGAGTACGGGATCAAGGCCGTCCCGTTCGGCGGCTACATCCGCATGATCGGCATGTTCCCGCCCGGCGAGGACGGCCGGATCAGCGCGCGCTCCACCTCACCGTGGCGCGGCATGATCGAGGACGCCCGCTCGGCCGCCTTCGAGGAACTCAAACCGGGCGACGAGACCCGCCTCTTCTACACCCGCAAGCCGTGGAAGCGGGTCATCGTGATGTTCGCGGGCCCCTTCATGAACCTCGTCCTCGCGGTCGTGCTGTTCCTCACCGTCCTGATGGGCTTCGGCATCTCGCAGCAGACCACGACCGTCAGCTCGGTCTCGCAGTGCGTCATCGCGCAGAGCGAGAACCGGGACACCTGCGCGTCGGGCGACGCCGCCTCCCCGGCCGCCGCGGCGGGCCTGAAGGCGGGAGACAAGATCGTCTCCTTCGGCGGGGTCAGGACCGAGAGCTGGAACCAGCTCTCCGACCTCATCCGCGCCGCCCCCGGCAAGAAGGTGCCGATCGTCGTCGACCGCAAGGGCGAGCGACTGACCCTGCGCGCGACGATCGCCACCAACCAGGTCGCCAAGAAGGACTCCAGCGGCCAGATCGTCCAGGGCCAGTACGTCACCGCCGGCTTCCTCGGCTTCAGCGCCGCCACCGGCATCGTCCGCCAGGACTTCGGCGACTCCGTGACCTGGATGGGCGACCGCATCGGCGAGGCCGCCCACTCCATCGCCGGCCTGCCCGGCAAGATCCCGGCCCTGTGGAACGCGGCCTTCGACGGCGCACCGCGCCAGCCCGACTCGCCCATGGGCGTGGTCGGCGCGGCCCGCGTCGGCGGCGAGATCTTCACCCTGGACATCCCGCCCACCCAGCAGCTCGCGATGGCCCTGATGCTGGTCGCGGGCTTCAACCTCTCCCTGTTCCTGTTCAACATGCTCCCGCTGCTCCCGCTCGACGGCGGACATATCGCGGGCGCCCTGTGGGAAGCCCTGCGCCGCAACCTCGCCAAGGTCCTCCGCCGCCCGGACCCGGGCCCGTTCGACGTGGCGAAACTGATGCCGGTGGCCTACGTGGTGGCCGGAGTGTTCATCTGCTTCACCCTCCTGGTCCTCGTCGCCGACGTGGTCAACCCGGTCAAGATCAGCTGACCGACGGACACCTTCCGCCGCGAGCACCGGGGCCGCGCTCTTCACTCGGGGAACTCACCCGGGCGAAGAGCGCGGCTCTCTGGCGTACCGGGCTCGGCACCGAAGCCCTCCCGAGGGCCGAGCGGGGCCGGACGTCGTTAACCCGGTCAGAACCTCCTGGTCATGCCTGGTTGGCGGTGGCCCGGGATCCCGGGTTCCGGGCCGTGTTCCATCGGGCGGGTTTCCCGGAGGGATGTGCCGGCGTCGGGGGCCGTGGCGTAATCTCGGACCCTGGAGCCCGCCGTTCCGGGACCGGATCCTGATCCACGACTTGGGGTTGCACAGCAGATGACTGCGATTTCTCTCGGCATGCCGTCCGTTCCGACCAAGCTCGCCGAGCGTCGGCGCAGCCGGCAGATCCAGGTCGGTTCGGTGGCGGTGGGTGGGGACGCGCCGGTGTCGGTGCAGTCGATGACGACGACGCGTACGTCGGATGTGGGTGCGACGTTGCAGCAGATCGCGGAGTTGACGGCGTCGGGTTGTCAGATCGTGCGGGTGGCCTGTCCGACGCAGGACGATGCGGATGCGTTGGCGACGATCGCGCGCAAGTCGCAGATTCCGGTGATCGCGGACATTCATTTCCAGCCGAAGTATGTGTTCGCGGCGATCGAGGCCGGCTGTGCGGCGGTGCGGGTGAATCCGGGCAATATCAAGAAGTTCGATGATCAGGTGCGGGAGATCGCGAGGGCGGCTGCGGATCATGGCACTCCGATCCGGATCGGGGTGAACGCGGGGTCGTTGGACCGGCGGTTGCTGCAGAAGTACGGGAAGGCGACGCCGGAGGCGCTGGTGGAGTCGGCGCTGTGGGAGGCGTCGTTGTTCGAGGAGCACGGTTTCCGTGACATCAAGATCTCGGTGAAGCACAACGATCCGGTGGTGATGATCGAGGCGTACCGGCAGTTGGCGGAGCAGTGTGACTATCCGTTG
The DNA here is from genome assembly GCF_057537855.1 of Streptomyces diversicolor. Taxonomy (NCBI): domain Bacteria; kingdom Bacillati; phylum Actinomycetota; class Actinomycetes; order Kitasatosporales; family Streptomycetaceae; genus Streptomyces; species Streptomyces diversicolor. The sequence goes on along the minus strand of NZ_BAAJXA010000060.1, from coordinate 32,742 downwards.
CATCTGGGGGTGACGGAGGCGGGTCCGGCGTTCCAGGGGACGGTGAAGTCGGCGGTGGCGTTCGGTGCGCTGTTGTCGCAGGGGATCGGTGACACGATCCGGGTGTCGTTGTCGGCTCCGCCGGTGGAGGAGATCAAGGTCGGTATCCAGATTCTGGAGTCGTTGAATCTGCGGCAGCGGGGTCTGGAGATCGTGTCGTGTCCGTCGTGCGGGCGTGCGCAGGTGGATGTGTACAAGCTGGCGGAGGAGGTCACGGCGGGTCTGACGGGGATGGAGGTGCCGTTGCGGGTCGCGGTGATGGGGTGTGTGGTCAATGGTCCCGGTGAGGCGCGGGAGGCGGATCTGGGTGTGGCCTCGGGCAATGGCAAGGGGCAGATCTTTGTGAAGGGTGAGGTGATCAAGACGGTGCCCGAGTCGAAGATCGTCGAGACCCTGATCGAGGAGGCGATGAAGATCGCCGAGCAGATGGAGGCCGACGGCGCGGCCTCCGGCGAGCCGTCGGTGTCGGTCGCCGGCTGACGCCCGCCCCGAGCGCCCGGTCGCTCGCCGTGCCGCCGCCCCCGGGGAGGACCACCTCCCGCCCATCTGGGATCCCCTGCACCGCGTTCGGGGCGGCGGCTGCATGAACGGCGGCCCGCGGCCGGGCAGTTTGCCGGCGCGTACGGCTACGTCACCGTCAGCCGCGCACAGGCCGGCACCACCCGGTACTTCCACGTCACCGCGCCATGGGCCACCGCCGCTGGCTAACCCACCGTGATCGGCGGCGACTTCACCGCCCACAGCGCCAACGGGGTGTTCCTTCCGCCGGGTTACGCCCTCGACGACCCTCCAGCGACACAGTGCGTGAGGCGCGGCGCCCCCCGGGGTGCCGGAGAGGACCCGAGGCATCCCCCGCACCGGCCTCCCGGACCGGCCGTGAGCCCGCTGCACCGGGCTCACCGTCGTCCCGACCTGCCCCGCGCGGACCGCGCCCGCCCACGACCCGCACCCCGCGCATCGACAAGACCCCTCACGCGCGGCCGACCGACCGCCCCACCGCACCGCCCCCGTGGGGCGGCGCGGCACAAATTCGGCGGGTACAGTGCGGAGATCAGCAGAACCCCCAGGGTGAGGCCCCGCACGTGTTGACCCAGACCACCTCACGGGTGCTCGAACCGAGCGACCTGGACGCCGCGCTCGCCGTCCTCGACCGCGAGCCCGTCGCGAACGCCTTCGTGACGTCCAGGGTGCAGGTGGCGGGCCTCGACCCGTGGCGGCTCGGCGGCGAGATGTGGGGCTGGTACGAGGACGGCATGCTGACCTCCCTGTGCTACGCGGGCGCCAACCTGGTGCCGATCTGCGCCACCCCGAGGGCCGTGCGCGCCTTCGCCGACCGGGCCCGCCGGGCCGGCCGGCGCTGCTCCTCCATCGTCGGCCCCGCCGAATCCACCGCCCAGCTGTGGCGCCTGCTCGAACCGCACTGGGGCCCGGCCCGCGAGGTCCGCGCCCACCAACCGCTCATGGTCACCGACCGGCTGCCCGGCGACATCGCCGCGGACCCCTACGTCCGCCGCATCCGCAAGGATGAGATGGAGACGATCATGCCGGCGTGCGTGGCGATGTTCACCGAGGAGGTCGGCGTCTCCCCGCTGGCCGGCGACGGCGGACTGCTCTACCAGGCCCGGGTCGCCGAACTCGTCGGCTCCGGCCGCTCCTTCGCCCGGCTCGACGAGAACGGCCGGGTCGTCTTCAAGGCGGAGATCGGCGCGGCGACCGACCGGGCCTGCCAGATCCAGGGCGTCTGGGTGGCCCCCGAGTACCGGGGGCGGGGCCTCGCCGCCCCCGGCATGGCGGCGGTGCTGCGCTACGCGCTGGCGGACGTGGCCCCCGTGGCGAGCCTGTACGTCAACGACTTCAACACCCCGGCCAGACGCACCTACCTGCGGGTGGGCTTCCGGGAGGTCGGCGCTTTCATGAGCGTACTGTTCTGAACCGACCTCTTCCGAGCACACCGACGCGACAGAGAGAGCCGGTTGAGCTGCCCGATCCCAGAGGGGTCGGCTGTGCCACGGAGCTGCTTGAGCCGGCCGGTCCGGCGGGGGGTCGGCAACGCCCCGAGAGCCACTGGAGTCGGCCGATTCGTCGGGGGCCGGCAGCGCCCACAGAACCGTTGAGCCCGCGGAGCCAGTGGAACCGACCGATCCGGTGGGAGCCGAGGGCGCCATGGAGTTGGTTGAGCCGCCCGATTCGGCGGGGGGCTGGGAGCGCTACGGAGTCATTGAGTCGGCCGATCCGGCGGGGCCGGCGGCGCCCGCGGAGCCGCTTGAGCCGAGCGATCCCGCAGGGGCCGCTGGTGCCCAAGGGCCAGTTGAGCCCACCGATCAGCGTTCAAGAGCCAGTTGAGCCGAGCGATCCCAGCTGGGGCCGGTAGGCCCCACAGAGCCGCCTGAGTCGATCCGTCCGATGAAGGCTCGCAGCGTCCACAGAGCCCGCTGGGCCACCGATCCGGCTGGGGTCGGCAGCGATCCTGGAGCCAGTTGAGACCGCTGTGGCCGCCGAGGCGCCCGGGGCCGCTGTGCCCGGGGAGACGTTCGCGGGCCGGGCGGGGCCGGCTCCCGGCCGACAAGGGGCGCCCGGGCCCCGCGGGCCCCCGGAACACCCCTGTAGGCTCCGGGCCATGGACCTCGTGATCGGCCCCTTGGACCTCTCCGCCCACGTCGACGAGGCCCTAGCCGTCCAGGCCGTCGCCTTCGGGCTCGGCGCCGACGAGATCGCCGTGCGCCGCCACATCGTCCTGCGCCACATGACCTACCCGGGCGCGCGGGCCTTCGGCGCCACCGTCGCGGGCCGGCTCGTCGGATTCGTGTACGGCATGCCCAACGACCGCACGCACTGGTGGTCCACCGTCGTGGAGCCGTACCTGCGGGCGCAGGGCCACGACCAGTGGCTCGACGACTCCTTCGTGATCACCGAACTGCACGTCCACCCGCAGTACCAGAACCGGGGCATCGGCCGCGCCCTGATCATCACCATCACCGACCAGGCCGCCGAACCACGGTCGATCCTCTCCGCGATCGACACCGACAGCCCGGCCCGCGGCCTGTACCACTCCCTCGGCTACGAGGACCTGGCCCGCCAGGTCCTGTTCCCCAGCGCGCCCAGACCGTACGCGGTCATGGGGGCGCCGCTGCCCCTGCGGCGCCGCCGGCCGGGAATGGATTTCCGGCCATGGCAGCCGCCCGGCTAACCTCCTAGCCATCACCCTTCCCCGGCAGGAGTACGAGAACGATGGCGAACGCACCGGTCCAGCGCATGTCCCAGTTGATGGCCAAGACGCTGCGCGACGACCCGGCGGACGCCGAGGTCCTCAGCCACAAGCTGCTCGTCCGCGCCGGCTATGTGCGCCGCACCGCCGCCGGCGTGTGGTCCTGGCTGCCGCTCGGCAAGCGGGTCCTCGCCAACGTGGAGCGCATCGTCCGCGAGGAGATGGACGCGATCGGCGCCCAGGAGGTGCTGCTGCCCGCGCTGCTGCCGCGCGAGCCGTACGAGGCGACCGGCCGCTGGGAGGAGTACGGCCCCGAGCTGTTCCGTCTCCAGGACCGCAAGGGCGGCGACTATCTGCTCGGCCCGACCCACGAGGAGATCTTCACCCTGCTGGTGAAGGACCAGGCGTCCTCCTACAAGGACCTGCCGGTCATCCTCTACCAGATCCAGAGCAAGTACCGCGACGAGGCCCGGCCGCGCGCGGGCATCCTGCGCGGGCGCGAGTTCCTGATGAAGGACTCGTACTCCTTCGACCTGGACGACGACGGCCTCGCGCGGTCCTACGCCCTGCACCGGCAGGCGTACCAGCGGATCTTTGACCGCCTCGGCCTCGACTACCGCATCTGCGCCGCCACCGCGGGCGCCATGGGCGGCTCCAAGTCCGAGGAGTTCCTGGCCCCGGCCGGGGCCGGCGAGGACACCTTCGCGGACTGCCCGAACTGCGACTTCGCGGCCAACACCGAGGCGATCGGCTACGAACTCAAGCCGGTGGACGGCTCCTTGGTGCCCGCGGCCGAGGAGATCCCCACCCCGGACACCCCGACCATCGAGACCCTGGCCGCCTCCCTCGGCGTCCCGGCGTCCGCCACCCTGAAGAACCTCCTGATCAAGGTGGACGGCGAGATCGTCGCCGTGGGTGTGCCCGGCGACCGCGAGGTCGACATGGACAAAGTAGAGGCGCACTTCGCCCCGGCCGCCGTCGAGTTGGTCACCGCCGAGGACTTCACGGGCCGCCCCGACCTGGTCCGGGGCTATGTCGGCCCGCAGGGCCTGGAGAAGGTGAGGTACCTCGCCGACCCGCGGGTGGCGCCGGGCACGGCGTGGATCACGGGCGCCAACAAGGAGCACGTGCACGCCAGGAACGTGGTCGCCGGCCGCGACTTCGAGGTGGACGAGTACGTGGACGTCGTCGTGGTGCAGGAGGGCGACCCGTGCCCGAACTGCGGCACCGGGCTCAAGCTGGACCGCGCCATCGAGATCGGCCACATCTTCCAGCTGGGCCGCAAGTACGCCGACGCCCTCAAGCTCGACGTCCTCGGCCAGAACGGCAAGCCGGTCCGGGTGACCATGGGCTCCTACGGCATCGGCGTCTCCCGCGCGGTCGCCGCCCTCGCCGAGCAGACCGCCGACGAGCAGGGCCTGTGCTGGCCCGCGGAGGTCGCCCCGGCGGACGTGCATGTGGTGGCCGCGGGCAAGGCCCTGCAGACCGAGGTGGCGCTGGACGTCTCCGAGAAGCTGTCCGCCGCGGGCCTCCGCGTCCTGGTCGACGACCGGGCCGGGGTCTCACCGGGCGTGAAGTTCACGGACTCCGAGCTGATGGGCGTGCCCCGCATCCTGGTGGTGGGCCGCCGCGCGGGCGAGGGCGTCCTGGAACTGAAGGACCGCAGGACCGGCCACCGTGAGGAGCTGACCGTCGCCGAGGCGATCACTCGCCTGACATCCCACTGACCCCTGCGGCGCCCCAGCGGAATCCTTCCACCAAACGAGCGACCCCGACCGGTGGCCGGGCGCCCCTGGCCTTCCCGGCCGGGGACTCCTGGCCTTCCGGCCCGGTGCCTCCGGCCTTCCTGCCCGGTATGCCCGGCCTTTCGGCGTGGTGCCTCCGGTCGGCGCCCCAGCGGAATCCTTCCGTAAATCGGGCGCTGTCGACCGGTGGCCCGGTACGCCTGGCCTTCCGGCCCGGGGCCCCGCGCCTCCGGTGTTCGGGCCCGGCGCCCGCGGTCTTCTGGTCCGGGCCTGCGCGCCTCCGGTGTTCCGGTCCGGGTCCCCGGCGCCCGCGGTCTTCCGGTCCGGGTCTCCGCGCCTCCGGTGTTCGGGCCCAGCACCCCCGGTCTTCCGGTCCGGGCCCCGCGCCTCCGGCGCCCGCGGCCCGGCGCCCCCGGGCCCGCGCCCCGGGCCGGACACCCCAAGCACCCATCCGCGGCGCCCGCAGGCACACCCCGGCTGCCGCCGGGCCTCCCGTGAACGGGGGACACCCCGAGGAGCCCGTCCGGAGCGGCGCCGGGGGGCCAGGGGCTGCCGGCCGAGTGGGGGTGGGGGAGCCTCTGGGATGCGGCCGCCTCGACAACTCGTCGGGAGGGCCCGCAGCGCAATCCGCGAGGGGAGCCAGGGAGCCCCATCCGAGGTGACCGCGATTTCCCGGCCGCGGGGACCGCGGAATCTCCCGGCCCGGGGACACCTTGAGGGGGCCGCCCCGGCCGGCATCGTGCGGTCGCTCTCGCGGGCTGTCGCGGAACCCCGCTGAAGAGCGTGGCCGAGTCCGATCGCCAGGGCCGGAACCCGGTCCGCCCTGGTCGGGGTCGGCCGGCTCTACAGCCAGGACGCGAACTCCAGGAGAAGTTCGGTGTCCTTGGTGCGGCCCGCTCGGCGGGACCGCAGCGCGGATTCCACCGCGCGGAACAGGGTCCAGCCCCGCAGCCGGTCCTGGTCGACGTCCAGCGCCTCGGCGAGCCGCTTCACCCGGCGGCGGGTGGTCGCCGAACCCGACGGGGAGGCGATCAGATCCTCCACCCGGTCCCGTACCAGCCGGGCCAGGTCGAAGGCGCACTCGCCGACCACCGGGTCCGGCCCCACCGCGAGCCACGGCATCCGCTCCCCGGCGAGCACCTTGCTCTGCCGGAACGTGCCGTGCAGCAGCCGGTGCTCGGGCGGCGCCACGAGCAGTTCATCGCGGGCCGTGAGCGCCGCGTCGACCAGCGCCAGCACCTCGGCGTCCGCCCCGGCCCGCATCGCCGCCGCCTGCCGCCCGGTCCGCTCGGCCACCGTCTCGAAGGGATGCCCGCCGGGCGGCTCGACCCACAGCCGCCGCAGCGTCCCGGCCGCCTCCAGCAACGCCCGCGCCTCCGGCAGCGAGCGCACCGACACATCCGGGTGCAGCCGCTCCAGAAGCAGCTCGCCCTCCGTCACGAAGGGCTCCAGCAACTGGACGGCGCCCAGCCCGCCCCAGTGCGCGAGCGCCGCCCGCTCGCTCTCCGGCCGGGCCCGGCGCGGCGCCAGCTTCAGCACGGCCGGATACCCGTCCGCGCGCCGCACCAGCAGCACCAGGCTGCTGCGCCCGCCGGGCACCTGCACCCGCTCCACGGTCAACTCGCGCAGTGCGACGGCCTGCCGGGCCGCCTCGGGCAGCTTCTCCAGCCAGTCGTCACCGTCCGGTGCCGTCTCACCGAGCGCGCGCACCAGGCGGCGCGGCGGTTCGAAAGACATGCGCGAGTCGTTCCCTTCCTGTCTGTACGGGGCTACGGCGTCCGCGGCGCCGGAGCCCGGCCGCTGCCGGTCGTCCCGCCGGCCCGTTCGGCGAGACCAGGGAAGGCTACGCTCTCCCCGCGCCAGCGCACCGCGCGCACCGCGGCTTCCCGCAGCGCCGCCGCGGCCGAGCCGCGCTGCCGGCCCGAGACCGCCCGCACCAGGTCGGAGCAGACACCGGCGACCCGCTCCTCAAGCTCGGCGGCGAGCCGCAGCGCGGCGGCCGAGTCCGGCACCGGGAACGGCAGCGCGTAGGCGGCGCTCGCCGCGACCGGCTCGCCGCCCCGGTCGCGCACCTCGCGCGCCAGCGCGTCCCGCCGCGCCCGGTGCGCGTCCCACGCCGCCCGCGCCTCGGCCCGGCGCCCCGCGGCGATCCGCCCGCCGACCACGCCGTACCCGTACACGGCCGCGTGCTCGGCGGCCAGCGCCGCCTGCAGTGCCGTCAGCCCGCCGTCCTGCGCCTCGCTCACCCGGCGCCCTCCTTCCGCGCTGCCCGGCGCGCCGGGCGCTCCCGCTCGGTCGTTGCGCTCATCTGCCGTCGCCCGCCAGCAGATACGCGTGTGCCGCCCCGGCCGCCGCCACCGACGCCAGCAGCCGGGCCAGCTCGCCCGGCACCTCCAGCAGCGCCTCGGCCCGCCGGTCGGCCAGCTCGCGTTCGGCGAGGGCGAGCCCCGCCAGTGCCTCGGTGGCCCGTGCCGGTACCGCCGCGGCGGACGCTGACGAGGAGACGGACGGCGACGGCGACGAGTCCACCGTCCCTTCGCTCCCTTCCTCCCCTTCCGCGAACGCCGCGGCGTGCGCCATCACCTCGGCCCGCAGCGGCCGCAACCGCCGTGCCAGCGCCGGATGCGCGGCGAGCACGGCGTCGTACCGCGCCGCGAGCTCCCGGCTGTCCCGGGCGGCACGCGCGCGTGTCCGGTCGGCGGCCGACGGGCCGCCGCCGGTGCCGGAGTCCCCGTCCCCGCCGGAGCAGCCCACAAGGAGCACCGTTCCGGCGGCCGAGGCGAGCAGGGTTCTTCTCCGCGGCCCCGACAGGGCGCGCGAGGGCGGGGAGAGGGGCACGGCAGACGTCCTCGGGGAACTCGTACGACGAGAAGGGGGCACGCTCGTGATCACCGTACCCGCGTGCCTTCCCGGCGCCGGTCACCGGCACCGCTCGTGCGCAGGTGGACGGCAACACCCCCCTCGACCGGATACCCTTTGACCAGACACGCGACCCATCCCACAACAGCACACGCGGCCGAGGAGTCACCCGGATGAGCACCACCCAGAGCGAGAGGCTGCGAGAACTGCTGGAACCGCTCGTCACCTCGCAGGGCCTCGATCTCGAAGAGATCGCCGTGGACTCCGTAGGACGCAAGCGGGTGCTGCGTGTTGTCGTCGACTCCGACACCGGTGCGGATCTGGACCGGATCGCCGATGTGAGCCGCGCGCTCTCGGCGAAGCTCGACGAGACGGACGCGATGGGCGCGGGCGCGTACGACCTGGAGGTGGGCACCCCGGGAGCCGAGCGCGCCCTGACCGAACACCGCCACTACGTGCGTGCCACGGACCGTCTGGTGAAGTTCCAGCTGCACGAGGGCGGCGAACTGGTGGCCCGGATCCTCGCGGTGGACGAGGAGGGCCTTGACCTTGAGGTGCCCGGTGTCAAGGGCCGCAGGCCGACCGCGCGCAGACTCGCCTTCCCGGACATCGCCAAGGCGCGCGTGCAGGTCGAGTTCAGCCGCAAGGACAGCGAGCAGCCCGCCACGAACGACAAGAAGGACGACAAGAAGGAAGAGGAGGCGTAGCCGTGGACATCGACATGAGCGCCCTGCGGGGCTTGGTCCGGGAGAAGGAGATCTCCTTCGACCTGCTGGTCGAGGCGATCGAGTCGGCCCTCCTCATCGCCTACCACCGCACCGAGGGAAGCCGCCGGCACGCGCGCGTGGAGCTCAACCGGGAGACCGGGCATGTGACCGTGTGGGCGAAGGAGGACCCCGAGGACCTCGAAGAGGGCCAGGAACCCCGCGAGTTCGACGACACCCCGTCCGGGTTCGGCCGCATCGCCGCCACCACCGCCAAGCAGGTCATCCTGCAACGGCTGCGGGACGCGGAGGACGACGCGACGCTCGGCGAGTACGCGGGCCGCGAGGGCGACATCGTCACCGGCGTGGTGCAGCAGGGCCGCGACCCGAAGAACGTGCTCGTCGACATCGGCAAGCTGGAGGCCATCCTGCCGGTGCAGGAGCAGGTACCCGGCGAGACCTACCCGCACGGCACGCGGCTGCGCTCGTACGTCGTCCGGGTGGCCAAGGGCGTCCGCGGGCCGTCGGTCACCCTCTCGCGCACCCACCCCAATCTGGTGAAGAAGCTCTTCGCGCTGGAGGTGCCGGAGATCGCCGACGGGTCCGTTGAGATCGCCGCGATCGCCCGCGAGGCCGGCCACCGCACCAAGATCGCCGTCCGTTCCACCCGTCCGGGTCTGAACGCCAAGGGCGCCTGCATCGGCCCCATGGGCGGCCGGGTGCGCAATGTGATGGGCGAGCTGAACGGCGAGAAGATCGACATCGTGGACTGGTCGGACGACCCGGCGGAGATGGTGGCGAACGCGCTGTCGCCCGCCCGGGTCTCCAAGGTGGACGTCGTGGACATGGCCGCCCGTTCCGCCCGGGTGACCGTGCCCGACTACCAGCTGTCCCTGGCGATCGGCAAAGAGGGACAGAACGCCCGGCTCGCGGCCCGGCTCACGGGCTGGCGCATCGACATCCGTCCGGACACCGAGCAGTCGCCCGAGTGAGCTCACCCGGACGGGGGGAATAGATCCAAGCCGCAGGTCGCTTGGAACACGACAACAACCGTTCGATCTTTGCCCCGTAGGGGTGAGGTCGGTGCGGGGAGGTAGACTTAGCAGTGTCTGGCCGGACGCGAGCCCGCGCATGCCCTGAGCGCACCTGTGTGGGGTGCAGGCAGCGAGCGGCCAAGATCGAACTGTTGCGCATCGTGGCGGTCGAGGACGCCTGCGTCCCCGATCCTCGCGGTACGCTGCCCGGCCGGGGTGCTTATGTGCACCCCGTCCCGGTCTGTCTCGATCAGGCGGTACGCCGCCGGGTGTTTCCGCGGGCGCTCCGCGTCCCGGGACCGCTCGACGTAATGGCGTTGCGCCGGTACGTCGAGCAGACACACAGTTGCTGAGGCAACACGGCAAGGAAAGACGTGCCGTACGGAACCCCGTGCGGCCTGGTACCTCGCGAGTCGAAAGCAGGTCGAGATTGCGATGAGCACTCGATGAGTACGCGATGAGTACGCCCATGAACTAGCGACGGTCCGGCCGCAACCCGGACCTCAAAGGAGCGAAGTGGCTAAGGTCCGGGTCTACGAACTCGCCAAGGAGTTCGGTGTGGAGAGCAAGGTCGTCATGGCCAAGCTCCAGGAACTCGGTGAATTCGTCCGTTCGGCGTCCTCGACGATCGAGGCGCCCGTAGTACGCAAGCTGACTGACGCCTTCCAGGGCGGTGGCAACGGCAGGTCCGCCGCCAAGCCCGCCCCGCGCAAGGCCACCCCCAAGCCCGCCGCGCCGAGCCCGGCGCAGGCTGGGGGCAACTCCCATGCCGCCAGGACAGTGGGGGAGCGTCCGGCCGCACCGAAGCCGGCCGCCCCGAGGCCCCCCGCGGCCCAGCAGCCCGCGGCCCCGTCGGCGCCCGCGCCGGCCCCCGGACCGCGCCCGGGCCCGAAGCCCGCGCCCCGTCCGGCCCCCGCGGCGCCCACCACGCCGGAGTTCACCGCTCCGCCGTCGGCCCCGGCTCCGTCCCCGGCCGCTGCCCAGGGCCCGCGTCCCGGCGCCCGCCCCGGCGCCCCCAAGCCCGGTGCCCGTCCGGGCGCGCAGGGCCAGGGCCAGGGCCGTCCGGGCCAGGGTGCCCCGCGCTCCGGCGGCCAGGGACGCCCCGGCGCCCGTCCGGCCGGTCCGCGACCGGGCAACAACCCCTTCACCTCCGGTGGCTCCACCGGCATGGCGCGCCCGCAGGCGCCCCGTCCGCAGGGCGCGCGTCCGGGCGGCCCCGGCGGCCCCGGCGGCGGCCCCCGTCCGCAGGCGCCCGGCGCCCAGGGCGGCGGTCCGCGTCCGCAGGCTCCCGGTGGTCACTCCGGTTCCTCGGGTCGGCCCAGCCCGGCCGGCATGCCCCGTCCGCAGGGCGGTCCGCGTCCCGGCGGCGGCCCCGGCGGCCCGCGTCCGAACCCCGGCATGATGCCGCAGCGTCCCGCTGCCGGTCCGCGTCCGGGCCCCGGCGGCGGTCGCGGCCCGGCAGGTGCCGGCCGTCCCGGCGGCGGTCGTCCCGGCGGTGGCGGCGGCTTCGCCGGCCGTCCCGGCGGTGGCGGCGGCGGTCGTCCCGGTGGCGGTGGCGGCTTCGCCGGCCGTCCCGGTGGCGGCGGCGGTGGCGGCTTCGGCGGTGCCGGTGGCGGCGGTGGCCGTCCCGGCTTCGGCGGTCGTCCCGGCGGCCCCGGTGGCCGTGGCGGCACGCAGGGTGCCTTCGGCCGTCCCGGCGGTCCCGCCCGCCGTGGCCGCAAGTCGAAGCGGCAGCGGCGCCAGGAGTACGAGGCCATGCAGGCCCCGAGCGTCGGCGGCGTGATGCTGCCGCGCGGCAACGGCGAGACCATCCGTCTCTCCCGCGGCGCGTCGCTCACCGACTTCGCGGAGAAGATCAACGCCAACCCGGCGTCGCTCGTCGCGGTCATGATGAACCTGGGCGAGATGGTCACCGCGACGCAGTCCGTCTCCGACGAGACCCTGCAACTCCTCGCCGGCGAGATGAACTACACGGTTCAGATCGTCAGCCCCGAGGAGGAGGACCGCGAGCTCCTGGAGTCCTTCGACATCGAGTTCGGCGAGGACGAGGGCTCCGAGGAGGACCTGGTGGTCCGCCCGCCGGTGGTCACCGTCATGGGTCACGTCGACCACGGAAAGACCCGGCTCCTCGACGCCATCCGCAAGACGAACGTCATCGCGGGCGAGGCCGGCGGCATCACCCAGCACATCGGTGCCTACCAGGTCGCGACCGAGGTCAACGGCGAAGAGCGGGCGATCACCTTCATCGACACCCCGGGTCACGAGGCGTTCACCGCCATGCGTGCCCGCGGTGCCAAGTCGACGGACATCGCGATCCTCGTGGTCGCGGCCAACGACGGTGTGATGCCGCAGACGGTCGAGGCCCTGAACCACGCCAAGGCGGCCGACGTGCCGATCGTGGTCGCGGTCAACAAGATCGACGTCGAGGGCGCGGACCCGACCAAGGTGCGCGGTCAGCTGACCGAGTACGGCCTGGTGGCCGAGGAGTACGGCGGCGACACGATGTTCGTCGACATCTCCGCCAAGCAGGGTCTGCACATCGACAGCCTGCTGGAGGCGGTCGTGCTGACCGCCGACGCCGCCCTGGACCTGCGGGCCAACCCGAACCAGGACGCGCAGGGCATCTCGATCGAGTCCCGGCTCGACCGCGGCCGCGGTGCCGTGTCGACGGTCCTCGTCCAGCGAGGCACGCTCCGCGTGGGCGACACGATGGTCGTGGGCGACGCCTACGGCCGTGTCCGGGCCATGCTCGACGACAACGGCAACAACGTCGCCGAGGCCGGCCCGTCCACGCCGGTCCAGGTCCTGGGTCTGACCAACGTCCCGGGCGCCGGCGACAACTTCCTCGTCGTCGACGAGGACCGTACGGCCCGCCAGATCGCGGAGAAGCGCGCCGCCCGCGAGCGCAACGCGGCCTTCGCGAAGCGCACGCGCCGCGTGTCCCTGGAGGACCTGGACAAGGTGCTGAAGGCCGGCGAGGTCCAGCAGCTGAACCTGATCATCAAGGGCGACGCTTCCGGATCCGTCGAGGCACTGGAGTCCTCGCTGCTCCAGCTGGACGTCGGCGAAGAGGTCGACATCCGCGTCCTGCACCGCGGCGTCGGTGCGGTCACGGAGTCCGACATCGATCTGGCGATGGGCTCCGACGCCATCGTGATCGGCTTCAACGTGCGCGCGGCAGGCCGTGCGCAGCAGATGGCCGAGCGCGAGGGCGTGGACGTCCGGTACTACTCGGTCATCTACCAGGCGATCGAGGAGATCGAGGCGGCCCTCAAGGGCATGCTCAAGCCGGAGTTCGAAGAGGTCGAGCTGGGCACGGCGGAGATCCGCGAGGTCTTCAAGTCGTCCAAGCTGGGCAACATCGCCGGTGTGCTCATCCGCTCGGGCGAGGTCAAGCGCAACAGCAAGGCGCGCCTGCTGCGCGACGGCAAGGTCGTCGCGGAGAACCTCACCATCGACGGCCTGCGTCGCTTCAAGGACGACGTCACCGAGATCCGCGAAGGGTTCGAGGGCGGTATCAACCTCGGCAACTTCAACGACATCAAGGTCGACGACGTCATCGCGACGTACGAGCTGAGGGAGAAGCCGCGGGCATAGCCCCCGGCCGGGCGTGAAACCGGCCGGCGGACCATACGGTCCCGCCGGCCGGTACCCACATCCCCCCCCGGCGGGCCGGGCCGGCCCCACCACAGGGCTCCACCGACCCGCCGAGGCGTCAGCGGGTCGACCGACCCCGCCACGGCCTCCGCCCGCCCCGATCCCGGCGGCCCGAACGCTCCCATCACAGGCTCCTGCCCACCCGGCCCGTCTCGCCGCGGGCCGGACGGCCCGGGGGTTGTGCTCCGCGCCTTGTGAGGTCCGGGGCGGAGCCCCTTCGTCCGGGTCCCGTCTCTGTCCACCCGCCCTTTCGGCGCGGGCTGGACGGTCCGGGGGTTGTGCTCCGGGCCTTTTGGGGTCCGGGGCGGAGCCCCGCGGCGTGGGTGCTCGTGCGGGGTTTCGTTCGGGTCCCGGCTGTGTCCACCTGCCCGTCTCGGCGTGGGTTGGACGGTCCGGGGGTTGTGCTCCGGGCCTTTTGGGGTCCGGGGCGGAGCCCCGCGGCGTGGGTGCTCGTGCGGGGTTTCGTTCGGGTCCCGGCTGTGTCCACCTGCCCGTCTCGGCGCGGGCCGGACGGTCCGGGGGTTGCGCCACGGGTCCACGGGGTCCGGGGCGGAGCCCCGCGGGGCTGAGGGCTCGGCCGACCGTCACGGGCGGGTGGGTGGGAGAGGCAACCCGAGACGACACCCACCGCACCCACACCCGACGGCACCGCGAAAACCCCGTCGAGCCGCCGGCAGGCACGCGGTACCGTTCTTGATGTCCCTCCCGATCCCGAGGGCAGGGCCATTCGATCCCGTACCGGCGGGTCATCCGGGGACACATGTACGTGGGGACGCTGTCCTTCGACCTCCTCCTCGGCGACGTACGGTCGCTGAAGGAGAAGCGCTCCGTCGTCCGCCCGATCGTCGCCGAACTGCAGCGCAAGTATGCGGTGAGCGCGGCCGAGGTGGATCATCTGGACCTCCATCGCCGGGCCCTGATCGGCCTCGCGATGGTCTCCGGCGACGCGGGGCACCTGAGCGACGTACTCGACCGGTGCGAACGGCTGGTCGCCGGCCGCCCCGAAGTGGAGCTGCTGTCGGTACGGCGGCGCTTCCACGGCGACGACGACTGACCACAGAACGCAGAAGAAGAAAGAACGGGAGACGGACCAGTGGCCGACAACGCGCGGGCGAAAAGGCTGGCGGACCTCATCCGGGAGGTGGTGGCCCAGAAGCTGCAGCGTGGGATCAAGGACCCGCGGCTCGGCTCGCACGTCACCATCACGGACACCCGGGTCACCGGAGACCTGCGGGAGGCGACCGTCTTCTACACGGTGTACGGCGACGACGAGGAGCGGAAGGCCGCCGCGGCCGGACTGGAGAGCGCCAAGGGCATCCTGCGCTCCGAGGTCGGCCGGGCCGCCGGCGTGAAGTTCACGCCGACGCTCACCTTCGTCGCGGACGCCCTGCCGGACACCGCCCGGAACATCGAGGACCTTCTCGACCGGGCGCGCGCCTCCGACGCGAAGGTGCGCGAGGCGTCAGCGGGCGCGGCGTACGCCGGTGAGGCGGACCCGTACCGCAAGCCCGGATCGGACGACGAGACGGACGTCGCCGGCGAATGACCAGCAAGCACACCACGCCCGACGGCCTCGTCATCGTCGACAAGCCGTCGGGCTTCACTTCGCACGACGTGGTCGCCAAGATGCGCGGGATCGCGCGGACGCGCCGTGTCGGGCATGCGGGCACCCTCGACCCGATGGCGACCGGCGTGCTCGTCCTCGGCGTCGAGAGGGCGACGAAGCTCCTCGGGCACCTCGCCCTGACGGAGAAGGAGTACCTGGGCACCATCCGGCTCGGTCAGACGACGCTCACCGACGACGCGGAGGGCGAGATCACCGCCGCGACCGATGCCTCCAAAGTCTCCCGCGAGGCCGTCGACGCCGGCGTCGCCAAGCTGACCGGCGACATCATGCAGGTGCCGTCCAAGGTCAGCGCCATCAAGATCGACGGGGTGCGCTCGTACAAACGGGCCCGCGAGGGCGAGGACTTCGAGATCCCCGCCCGGCCGGTCACCATCTCCTCCTTCACGGTGTACGACGTCCGGGACGCCGTCGCCGAGGACGGCACCCCGGTGCTCGACCTGGTGGTCTCGGTGGTCTGCTCCTCCGGCACCTACATCCGCGCCCTCGCCCGCGACCTCGGCGCCGATGTGGGCGTGGGCGGTCACCTCACCGCGCTGCGCCGCACCCGCGTCGGACCGTACCGACTGGAGTCGGCGCGGACCCTGGACCAGCTCCAGCAGGAGCTGACCGTGATGCCGATCGCGCAGGCCGCCGCGGCCGCCTTCCCGCGCTGGGACGTGGACGCCAGACGGGCCCGGCTGCTCCTCAACGGCGTACGGCTGGAGATGCCCGACGTGTACGCGGGCCGCGGCGCCGTCGCGGTGTTCGACCCCGAGGGCCGCTTCCTCGCGCTCGTCGAGGAACAGAAGGGCAAGGCGAAGAGCCTGGCCGTCTTCGG
Organism: Streptomyces diversicolor; assembly: GCF_057537855.1. Taxonomy (NCBI): domain Bacteria; kingdom Bacillati; phylum Actinomycetota; class Actinomycetes; order Kitasatosporales; family Streptomycetaceae; genus Streptomyces; species Streptomyces diversicolor. The sequence goes on along the minus strand of NZ_BAAJXA010000060.1, from coordinate 17,055 downwards.
CTGACGGCTTCGTCCGGACCGTGGAGCGGCGGGGCACGGGGTGCCCCTGCCGCCGCTCCACGGTTCCCCCTCGGTTCCCCCACCCCTAGGGTTATCCAGCTGTCCCCGCCCATTCACCCGGCCGGGCAGGCGCTCGGAGTGAACCAGGGGAGCACAAGGGGGCGCTTTCGCCAGGAACCCCGCTCTGACGAGTCCCCGGCGCCGATCCACAACCCGGCCGGCCGGACCGGGCGCGAGCCGGAGGCTCGATGGCGGCGGGCGTGCGCGTCCCCGCGTGACACGGGTTCCGTACGATCGGTGGTCCGGGCGGTCCCCGGATACGCGGTGCCCGCGTGCGCCCGGTCACAACCCCATGCCGATGCGGGGCGGGGGCACCCGGCATGGCACCCTTAGACCTGCGTAAGCGGTCAGGTAGAAACGGACACGGGTTCGAGGAGCGGTCACAGTGCAGCGCTGGCGTGGCTTGGAGGACATCCCCCAGGACTGGGGGCGCAGCGTCGTCACCATCGGCTCCTACGACGGAGTCCACCGCGGCCACCAGCTCATCATCAGGCACACCGTGGACCGTGCCCGCGAGCTGGGCGTCCCCTCCGTCGTGGTGACCTTCGACCCGCACCCCAGCGAGGTCGTCCGCCCGGGCAGTCACCCCCCGCTGCTCGCCCCGCACCACCGCCGGGCCGAGCTGATGGCCGAGCTGGGCGTGGACGCGGTGCTGATCCTGCCGTTCACCACCGAGTTCTCGAAGCTGTCGCCCGCCGAGTTCGTCGTGAAGGTCCTGGTGGACAAGTTGCATGCCAGGGCGGTCGTCGAGGGCCCGAACTTCCGCTTCGGACACCGGGCGGCCGGCAACGTCCGCTTCCTCTCCGAGCAGGGCGAGATCTACGACTTCGAGGTCGAGGTCGTCGACCTGTTCGTGACGGGCGCCGCCGGCGACGGCGAGCCGTTCTCCTCGACCCTCACCCGGCGTCTGGTCGCCGAGGGCGACGTCGCGGGCGCCAGGGAGATCCTGGGCCGCCCGCACCGCGTGGAGGGCGTGGTCGTCCGTGGCGCCCAGCGCGGTCGCGAACTGGGCTTCCCCACCGCCAACGTCGAGACGCTTCCGCACACCGCGATCCCCGCCGACGGCGTGTACGCCGGTTATCTGCACGCCCAGGGCGAGGTCATGCCGGCCGCGATCTCCGTCGGCACCAACCCGCAGTTCGACGGCACCGAGCGCACGGTGGAGGCGTACGCCATCGACCGCGTGGGGCTCGACCTGTACGGGCTGCACGTCGCCGTGGACTTCCTGGCGTATGTGCGCGGGCAGGCGAGGTTCGACTCGCTGGAGGCCCTGCTGGAGCAGATGGCCGACGACGTGAAGCGCTGCCGGGAGCTGATCGCGGCGGACGACGCGTAGCCCGCCGCCCACAACGCCGAAGGGCGGCCGGTGCCGCATCGCACCGGCCGCCCTTCGCCTTGCCGTACCGCCGTCCTACCGCTCGGGCGGTGCCTGCGGCGGCTGGGCCTGCTGCGGATACGGCTGCTGCGCCTGCTGCGCCTGCTGCGGATAGGGCGGCGGGGCCGCGGGCTGCGCATAGGGCGCGCCCTGGTGCGGGTACGGCTGCTGCGCCGGGACCTGCTGGTACGGCTGGCCCGGCAGCGGCTGCCCGGGCAGCGGCTGGCCCGGCAGCGGCGGCGCGGCCACCGGCGGCGGGTTGCCGTCGCTGGTCCACAGCCCCTGCGCCTGCTGGTGCCGGGTGAAGTCCTCGGCGACCATGGCGGCCAGGTTGAAGTACGCCTCGCGCACCTTCGGGCGCATCATGTCGAGGTCGACCTCGGCACCGGCCGCCAGGTGCTCGTCGAAGGGCACCACGACCACACCGCGGCACCGGGTCTCGAAGTGCGCCACGATGTCCTCGACCTTGATCATCTTCCCGGTCTCGCGCACCCCGGAGATCACGGTGATGGACCGCGCGACCAGGTCGGCGTACCCGTGCGCGGACAGCCAGTCCAGCGTGGTGCTGGCGCTGCTCGCGCCGTCCACGGACGGCGTCGAGATGATGATGAGCTGGTCGGCGAGGTCGAGTACCCCGCGCATCGCGCTGTACAGCAGACCGGTGCCCGAGTCGGTGAGGATGACCGGGTACTGCCGGCCGAGCACGTCGATCGCGCGCCGGTAGTCCTCGTCGTTGAAGGTCGTGGACACGGCCGGGTCGACGTCGTTGGCGATGATCTCCAGGCCGGACGGCGCCTGCGAGGTGAAGCGCCGGATGTCCATGTACGAGTTGAGGTACGGGATCGCCTGGACGAGGTCGCGGATGGTCGCCCCGGTCTCGCGGCGCACCCGGCGGCCGAGCGTGCCGGCGTCCGGGTTGGCGTCGATGGCGAGGATCTTGTCCTGCCGCTCGCTGGCGAGCGTGGCGCCCAGCGCGGTCGTCGTGGTGGTCTTGCCCACGCCGCCCTTGAGGCTGATCACCGCGATCCGGTAGCAGGACAGCACCGGGGTGCGGATCAGCTGCAACTTCCGCTGCCGCTCGGCCTCTTCCTTCTTCCCGCCGATCCTGAAACGGGAGGACTGGGCGGCTGTCCGGCCGCTCTTCGCCTTCTGCCTCTTGTTGTTGAGCAGCCGGTCGGAGGACAGCTCGACGGCCGCGGTGTAACCGAGCGGCGCGGCACCGGGGTTGGTCGGCTGCCGCTGGTCGTGCTGGAGCGGCTGCGGCCAGGCGGCGCCCGCCCGCGGGTCGACGGGCTGCTGCCGGGCCTGCGGGGGCACGGCCTGCTGAGCCTGGGCGTGAGGCTGCGGCTGCGGCTGCCCCGACGGTGCGGGCTGCTGGGGGAAGCCGTAACCCCCGGGCTGGACCGGCGGGTTGGGAGTGACCGGCGGCTGCGGGAAGCCGTAACCGGCGGGCTGTCCGACGGGCGGCTGGTCGGCCGCCGGCCGCGCGGTCCCCGGCTGCGCGGCGGGCGTGGGCGCGTTGGGCGTGGGCGCGTTGGGCGCGTTGGGCGCGTTGGGTGCCGGGGCGCCGGGCGGCTGCGGGGCGGGGGCTCCGGGTTGCGGGAAGCCGTAGCCCGCGGGCGTGCCGGGAGCCGGGGCGGGGGCAGCGCCCGGCTGGGGGTCGGCCGGGTTCGGGAAGCCGTAGCCACCCTGGGGAGCGGGCGGTGCGGGCTGGTTCCAGGCGGCGGGCGCGGGCGGGGGAGCCTGCGGCTGGACGGCCGGCGGCTGCGGCGCCCCGCCCGCCGGACCCTCGGCACCGGCTGCCCGCGGGTCGGTCAGACCGGGCTCGGCCTGACCCTGCTGGGCCGCCTGACCGGGGGCGGGCTGCTGCGACCCCGGCTGCACGGGCCACTGCGCGGCGGGCGCGGGCGCGGCGGGTTGGTACGAGGGCGGCAACGGCGGCACCGCACCCTGCGGCCCCGGCACGGGCGGCCAGACGGGCGGAGGGCCCTGCGGCACGGGGGGTGCGGTGGGCATGGCGTCCCGCGGCGCGGGCGGTGCGGTGGGTACGGCGTCCTGGGGCGCCAGCGGCGCGGCAGGCGGCGCGACGGGTGCCGGAGGCACGGCGTCCTGCGGTGTGGGCGGCACGGCGGGCGGCGTGGTGGGTACGGCGTCCTGCGGTGCCGGGGGCGCGATCGGAAAGGCGTCCTGGGGCGCGGGCGGAGTCGCGGGTACCGCGTCCTGCGGTGCCGCGTACGGTGCCGCGTCCTCGGCCGCCGCGATCTCCGGTGCCGCGTCGGCGTCCACGGCCCCATCGTCGTCGAGGGCCTGCCCGCCATCCGTGGACCCGGCGCCGACGGCGTCGGCATCCGCGTACACATCCGTATCGACCTGGGCTTCCGCGGCCACGCCCGCGTCCGCACCGGCACCCGTGTCCGTCGCCGGGGCGCGCGCAAGGAGCGAGTCCTCCGCCGCGGTCCCGGTCTCGGCCTCGCCCTCCGTGGCCGCCGTGCCGACGGCCGAGGCAGGCTCGGACTCCGCCTCCACCGAGCCGTCGCGCTCCTCACCCGTGCCGTCGGGCTCCTCACCCGAGCCGTCGCGGTCGCCGCCCGAGTCCTCGGCGTCGGCGTCCGGCTCCCCGGCCGTACTTTCGGCAGCCTCCCCCTCGACGGCCTGCGTCTCCGACGCCGCCGGCTCTTCCTCACCGTCACTCGATGCGGGCGCAATGGCCTCGTCCGCCGCGGAGTTCACGCCGTCGCCCGCACTCGCACGCCCCGCGCCCCCGGCGAGTTCCGCGAGTTCACGCTTCAACGCCACCGAGGAGAACCGCATCGTGGCGCCGCTCTCCAGGTCGCCGTTGTCCGGCTGCTCTTCGTCCGCGTCGGCTTCTTCGTCCGCGTCGGCCGCGGCAGGGGCCGGGGGAGCCGTGGGCGAGGACGCCGCCCACGGCTGGGCTCCGGCGACCGGAATGTCCGGAACGGCCGTCGGCGACGCGGGATCGGTCTGCGGCTGCGGCTGCGGCTGCGGCTGCTGCGGCTCGAACCCGCTGCCCACCGGCAGCTTCGGCACCGCGACGGGACTCCCGGTGGGCGGCGGGGGCGGAGTGAACGGCGCACCCGGCCCGGCCGCGGGCGCGGGGGGAGTGAACGGCGCGCCGGGCGCCGGAGCCGGCGGCGTGAAGGGCGCCCCGGGCGCGGGCGCCGGGGGCGTGAACGGGGCCCCGGGCGCCGGAGAAGCGGGGCCCGACGCCCCGCCGGCCTGTGCGTGCGGCGGAGGAGTCAGACCCGGAATCGGCGCACCGGGCGGGAACGGCGAGCCCTGCCTCGGGAACGAGGAAGACGGGGAAGATGAGGAAGACGGGGAAGACGAGGAAGGGGACGCACCGGGCCCGGACGCCCCGCCCGCCTGCTGCGATGAACCACCGGATGCCTCCGACGGACCGGGCGACCCGGAGGATCCCGACGAGCCCGATGGCCCAGATGACTCCGAGGGCTCGGAAGACCCGGAAGATCCGGAAGATCCGGACGCCCCCGTAGCGCCCGTAACGCCCGCCGCGTTCTGCGTGTACCAGGCGGGCGGCGCGTAGTCGATGGTGAATTCGCCGGTCGTCTCGATGGCCGACTCCGCGTCGGGCTGGTCATCGCCGGGTGTGGCCCAGCCCCCGCGGATCCCGTCCCGATCGCTGCTCACAGTTCCTCCCGCTTGGTCGAGCACCCTCGTGCCGTGCCGGGGCGACCATCTCGTGTCGTTCTCAGTCGTCCGTTGTCGTTCGAGGTAGTCCGATCCACCGGCTCTCCCCCTGGGGCGCCGACGTCCCGTCCATGGGTACCGGCGTCACGCCCGCTCCCAGCCTAGTCACCGAGCCCCCCGCCCCGGCAGGCCCGTCCGCCCCCGGGCATGCGCCCACTCCGTCACACCCTGCCCTGAAGTGCCGTACACAGTCCGCGTATTGGTGAACATTCCGCAAGACAAGTATGAACAAGGGGGGTGGAATGGGGCAGGGGTCGATCAGTGTCGGTCCCGAACCGGCGTGCCTCGCACAAGAATTGACCGGCATGGCGGGGGCCGGTAACGCAGTGCCGACCTCACGGGGCAATACAACTAGGCCACGCGCGCGTGGGGGAAGGCGAACGGGCACCTTCCCCCACGCGCGCGTACCGCTCAACCGGGCCGGCAATTCCCTCGCACGCGCGTGTGCCGCTCGACCCGGCGGCCACGTTCCCCTACGCGCGCGTGCCGCTCACTCCGGCCGCGCCCCGCTCACTCCGCGGCGGGCGCCCCGTCCTGCGGCGCGGGTTCCAGATCGAACTCGCCGTCCCGCGCTCCGAGCACGAACGCCCGCCACTCCGCCTCCGTGTACCGCAGCACGGTGTCCGGATCGAGGGACGACCGCATGGCCACCGCCCCGCCGGGCAGGTACGCGATCTCGACCCGCTCCTCGTGCTGCTCCGTGCCCGGCGCGCTGTGCCACTCGACGTCCGAGATGTCGAGCGCGTACAGCTCGTCGCGCTCCCGCTCCTTGCGCGCCTTGATCTCCTCCGCCGTCTCCGCCATGCCGCAGCGACCCCTTCCCGCACGTATACCGTTGATCCGGGCGCTCACCCTAGTGGCCGCCGCGGTCGCCGCGGAGTGCTTCGGCGGCCGGGGCAAAGGCACACGCGTCCGCCTGGTACCCTGAGTGACGGCCGTATGTGCGCGCACCCCCGGAACCCCTCACGGGCCCTGACGGACGCGCGCGACGGATCCCCGCCTCCGAGTTGTGGAAGCTCCCCCGAGACGAAGACCGGGGGCACTCGGCGGCCACTCACAGATCAAGAGGAGTACGCGTGTCGCTCGACGCCGCCACGAAGAAGCAGATCATCTCCGAGTTCGGTACCAAGGAGGGCGACACCGGCTCCCCCGAGGTCCAGGTCGCTCTGCTGTCCCGTCGGATCTCCGACCTGACGGAGCACCTGAAGACCCACAAGCACGACCACCACTCCCGTCGCGGTCTGCTGATCCTCGTCGGTCAGCGCCGCCGCCTGCTGCAGTACCTGGCGAAGAAGGACATCCAGCGCTTCCGCGCCCTGGTCGACCGCCTTGGCATCCGCCGCGGTGCGGCGGGCGCCAAGTAAGACGCCGCGAAGGGAGCGGTTCCCGGAACGATCGGGGGCCGCTCCCTTTGCTGTACGTACGGAAACGTGCGGAGTGTCACTCACGCTTTGTAGTGTGGTAGCACAACGCAATACATACGACACAGCACGACAATGAACGAGGAGGAGCGCACCTCGCCGCCGCCGGTCCTCGGTAGTGGCCCCCGGGGGAGCCCCGGGTGCTTCGATCGAAGACCGGCCCGCACCAGACGGAGCGCTTCTCCGCGACCGTCCCCCTGCCACACGGGCAGCCGCGGGACGAAGACGACAAGTAACGGAGAAAACGCTAGTGGAGAACGAGACCCACTACGCCGAGGCCGTCATCGACAACGGCGCCTTCGGCACCCGTACCATCCGCTTCGAGACGGGCCGCCTGGCCAAGCAGGCCGCCGGTTCCGCCGTGGCGTACCTGGACGACGACACCATGGTGCTGTCGGCCACCACCGCCTCCAAGACCCCCAAGGACCAGCTCGACTTCTTCCCGCTGACGGTGGACGTCGAGGAGCGGATGTACGCGGCCGGGAAGATCCCCGGCAGCTTCTTCCGCCGTGAGGGCCGCCCCTCCGAGGACGCGATCCTCACCTGCCGGCTCATCGACCGGCCGCTGCGCCCCTCGTTCAAGAAGGGCCTGCGCAACGAGATCCAGATCGTCGCCACGGTCATGGCCCTCAACCCCGACCACCTGTACGACGTCGTCGCGATCAACGCCGCGTCCGCGTCGACCCAGCTGGCCGGCCTGCCCTTCTCCGGCCCGATCGGCGGCGTGCGCGTCGCGCTGATCCGCGGCCAGTGGGTGGCGTTCCCGACCCACACCGAGCTGGCGGACGCCGTCTTCGACATGGTCGTCGCCGGTCGCGTCCTGGAGGACGGCGACGTCGCGATCATGATGGTCGAGGCCGAGGCCACCGAGGAGACCATCAAGCTGGTCGCCGGTGGCTCCGAGGCGCCGACCGAGGAGGTCGTCGCCGCCGGCCTGGAGGCCGCGAAGCCGTTCATCAAGGTCCTGTGCAAGGCCCAGGCCGACCTCGCCGCCAAGGCCGCCAAGCCGGTCGGCGAGTTCCCCATCTTCCTGGACTACCAGGACGACGTCCTGGAGGCCCTGACCGGCGCCGTCCGGCCCGAGCTGGCCCAGGCGCTCACCATCGCCGGCAAGCAGGAGCGCGAGGCGGAGCTGGACCGCGTCAAGCAGCTCGCCGCCGAGAAGCTGCTGCCGGAGTTCGAGGGCCGCGAGAAGGAGATCTCCGCCGCGTACCGCTCGCTGACCAAGAGTCTGGTCCGGGAGCGCGTCATCAAGGAGAAGAAGCGCATCGACGGCCGTGGCGTCACGGACATCCGGACGCTCGCCGCCGAGGTCGAGGCCATCCCGCGGGTGCACGGCTCCGCGCTGTTCGAGCGTGGCGAGACCCAGATCCTGGGCGTCACCACCCTCAACATGCTCCGCATGGAGCAGCAGCTGGACACCCTCTCCCCGGTGACCCGCAAGCGCTACATGCACAACTACAACTTCCCGCCGTACTCCACCGGCGAGACCGGCCGCGTCGGCTCCCCGAAGCGCCGCGAGATCGGCCATGGCGCCCTCGCCGAGCGCGCCCTGGTCCCGGTCCTGCCGACCCGCGAGGAGTTCCCCTACGCGATCCGCCAGGTCTCCGAGGCCCTGGGCTCCAACGGCTCGACCTCCATGGGCTCCGTCTGCGCCTCCACCATGTCGCTGCTGAACGCCGGTGTGCCGCTGAAGGCCCCGGTCGCCGGCATCGCCATGGGCCTGATCTCCCAGGAGATCGACGGCGAGACGCACTACGTCACCCTCACCGACATCCTCGGTGCGGAGGACGCCTTCGGCGACATGGACTTCAAGGTCGCCGGCACGAAGGACTTCGTGACCGCCCTCCAGCTCGACACCAAGCTGGACGGCATCCCGGCCTCCGTCCTGGCCGCGGCCCTCAAGCAGGCCCGCGACGCCCGCCTGCACATCCTCGACGTGATGATGGAGGCCATCGACCGGCCCGACGAGATGTCCCCGCACGCCCCGCGGATCATCACCGTCAAGATCCCGGTCGACAAGATCGGCGAGGTCATCGGCCCCAAGGGCAAGATGATCAACCAGATCCAGGAGGACACGGGCGCCGAGATCACCATCGAGGACGACGGCACGATCTACATCGGTGCCGCCGACGGCCCGTCCGCCGAGGCCGCCCGCACCACGATCAACGGCATCGCCAACCCGACGATGCCCGAGGTCGGCGAGCGCTACCTCGGTACGGTCGTGAAGACGACCACCTTCGGTGCGTTCGTCTCCCTGCTGCCCGGCAAGGACGGTCTGCTGCACATCTCGCAGATCCGCAAGCTGGCCGGCGGCAAGCGCGTGGAGAACGTCGACGACGTGCTCGGCGTGGGCCAGAAGGTCCAGGTCGAGATCGCCGAGATCGACTCCCGCGGCAAGCTCTCCCTCATCCCGGTGATCGAGGGCGAGGACAGTGCCCCCGACGGCGGTGCCGCCGCGGGCTCGGACAAGAAGGACGACGCCGACAAGTGACGTCGCGTAACGCCATGGCGACGGCCCGCACCTCCACGGAGGCGCGGGCCGTCGCCCGTACCCAAACCCTCATCCAGGGCACCAACGGCATCGGCACGGTCCGCAAGACCACCCTCCCGGGCGGCCTGCGCATCGTCACCGAGACCCTGCCCTCGGTGCGCTCCGGCACCTTCGGCATCTGGGCGCACGTCGGCTCCCGCGACGAGACGCCGGCGCTCAACGGCGCCACGCACTACCTGGAGCACCTGCTCTTCAAGGGCACCGGCCGCAGATCCGCGCTGGACATCTCCGCCGCGATCGACGCGGTCGGCGGCGAGATGAACGCGTTCACGGCGAAGGAGTACACGTGCTACTACGCGCGCGTGCTCGACACCGATCTGCCGCTCGCCATCGACGTCGTCTGCGACATGCTGACGGGCTCGCTGATCCTCGAAGAGGACGTCAACGTCGAGCGCGGCGCCATCCTCGAAGAGATCGCCATGACCGAGGACGACCCCGGCGACTGCGTGCACGACCTGTTCGCGCACACCATGTTCGGCGACAGCGCCCTCGGCCGGCCCGTCCTCGGCACGGTCGACACGGTCAACGCCCTCTCCGCGGACCGCATCCGCCGCTTCTACAAGAAGCACTACGACCCGACGCACCTGGTCGTGGCGGCCGCGGGCAACATCGACCACAACAAGGTCGTACGCCAGGTCAGGGCCGCCTTCGAGAAGGCCGGCGCGCTCGGCAGCCCGGACGCGGTGCCCGTCGCGCCGCGCGACGGCCGCCGCACGATCCGCACCGCCGGCCGCGTCGAACTGCTCGGCCGCAAGACCGAGCAGGCGCACGTGGTGCTCGGCCTGCCGGGCCTGGCCCGCACCGACGACCGCCGCTGGGCCCTGGGCGTGCTGAACACGGCGCTGGGCGGCGGGATGTCCTCCCGGCTGTTCCAGGAGGTCCGCGAGAAGCGCGGCCTGGCCTACAGCGTGTACTCGTACACCTCCGGGTTCGCCGACTGCGGCCTGTTCGGCGTGTACGCGGGCTGCCGCCCGAGCCAGGTGCACGACGTGCTGAAGATCTGCCGCGACGAACTGGACCACGTCGCCGAGCACGGGCTGTCCGACGACGAGATCGCCCGCGCCATGGGGCAGCTCCAGGGCTCGACGGTGCTCGGCCTTGAGGACACCGGCGCGCTGATGAACCGTATCGGCAAGAGTGAGCTGTGCTGGGGCGAGCAGATGTCCGTCGATGACATGCTGACCCGGATCGCACAGGTCACCCCGGACGAGGTCCGCGCGGTCGCCCGTGACGTCCTCGGCCGGCGGCCCTCCCTGTCGGTCATCGGCCCGCTCAAGGACAAACAGGCCGCGCGGCTGCACGAAGCCGTCGCCTAGCGCACCCGGCCACCCCACCTCGGGTCCCATCACCTCCGGTTAGGAAGCAAGAACATGAGCAAGCTGCGCGTGGCGGTCCTCGGTGCCAGGGGCCGGATCGGTTCCGAGGCGGTACGGGCCGTCGAGGCCGCCGAGGACATGGAACTGGTGGCCGCCCTCGGCCGGGGCGACAGGCTGGAGACGCTGGCGGAGACCGGCGCCCAGGTCGCGGTCGAACTGACCACCCCCGCCTCGGTGATGGGCAACCTCGACTTCTGCGTGCGGCACGGCATCCACGCCGTCGTCGGCACCACCGGCTGGACCGAGGAGCGCCTTGCGCAGCTGCGCGGCTGGCTCGCCCAGTCCCCGGAGACGGGCGTGCTCATCGCCCCGAACTTCTCCATCGGCGCCGTCCTGACCATGAAGTTCGCGCAGATCGCCGCGCCCTACTTCGAGTCGGTCGAGGTCATCGAACTGCACCACCCGAACAAGGTGGACGCCCCGTCCGGGACCGCCACGCGCACGGCCCAGCTCATCGCCGAGGCGCGCCGCCTGGCCGGCTCGGCACCGGCGCCGGACGCGACCGTCAGCGCCCTGGACGGCGCCCGTGGCGCGAGCGTGGACGGCGTCCCCGTCCACGCCGTACGGCTGCGCGGGCTGCTCGCCCACCAGGAGGTGCTGCTCGGCGGCGAGGGCGAGACCCTCACCATCCGCCATGACTCCCTGCACCACAGCAGCTTCATGCCGGGCATCCTGCTCGGCGCGCGCCGCGTGGTGTCGGCTCCCGGCCTGACGTTCGGCCTGGAACACTTCCTGGACCTGGGCTGATCCGAGGACCCCTGCTCCCATGCGCGCGAAGATCTCCTACGCCGTCACGGCCGCCCTGCTGGTCTTCTACTTCGTCCTGGTCGGCAGCCGCGGCGTCATGCTCATCCAGTCCGGCACCCTGCTCACGGTCACCTTCGGGATCGCGGTGCTGATCCTGCCGGTGATCGGGGTGTGGTTCCTGTGGAAGAACACCCAGTTCGTCCGCCGGGCCAACCAGCTCGCCGCCGAACTCGACGCCGAGGGCGGACTGCCCGTCGACGAGTTGAAGCGCACCGCCGCGGGCCGCATCGACCGGGACTCGGCCGACGAGGTCTTCGCCCGGCGCAAGGCGGAGACGGAGGCGGCCCCCGACGACTGGCGCAGCTGGTTCCGCCTCGCCGTCGCCTACCACGACGCCCGCGACACCCCGCGTGCCCGCAAGGCGATGCAGCGGGCCATCGCCCTGCACCAGTCGTCGGCACGCTGAGCCCGCACACGCCATCGGTGCGCTGAGGCCCGCGCGCGAAGTCGACGTGCTGAGGCCCGCGCACGAAGTCGACGTGCTGAGGCCCGCGCACGAAGTCGGCGTGCTGAGCCCGCACCCGTCGTCGGCGTGCTGAGGCTCGCGCACGCGTCATCGGTGCGCTGAGGCCCGCACGCCACAGGTCCGCCGACGGGGGCGGCCCGGTCCGGTGCGTCCCGTTTCTCATCCCGCACGTGATGGCGCAAGGCCAGGGCGGGTGCCCACATCAGCGTGCCGTCGAACGCCGTCCGCAACCCCAGCCGCCCCCGCCACCGCTCTGCCGTGCTGTCCTGGCCGAGGCCGCCCTCAACGCATACGGCAAGAGGCGAGGCACTGCGCCGATCGTGCGGGCCGGGCCCCGCCCCATGTGCCGCTCAGCCCCGCCGGTACTCCGCCGCCCATGCCTCGATGGTGTCCGCCGCCCGGTCGAAGGCCGAGATCCGACCCAGGAAGTCGAGGTTGTGCGTGGTCAGCAGCGGCGCGGACTCCTCGGCCGCACGGTCCTGGCGTACGAGGACCAGCGCCTGCCCCTGCACCGTGCGCGGCAGCCCGAGCCAGCGCACCGGCGTCTGCACCGTACGCACCGCGACGACCCGCTTCCAGGGCACGGTGCGGGTGACGAGGAAGGCCACATGGCGCAGGCCGCGCGCGCTCACCCACACGCCCATGCGCAGCAGCCGCAGTGCCGCGGCGATGACGAGCAGCGCGAGCGCGAACACCACCCCCGCGGAGGCCGGCGCGGCGGTCAGGGCGATGATGACGGCGCCGAACAGCACGAACGAGGCGAGCAGCAGCCACAGCGCGGCCGCTCCCACCCGCCAGGGACCCGGCCGGTAGGGCCGGCGCCAACGGGCGCGGTCGTCGTGCGGCAACGCGATGTCGTCGGCTGCCTCGAAGGCGCGGTCGGCCGTCAGGAAGGGCAGGGGCACGGCTGGTCCTCACTCGTCCATGCATGGGCTGTGCCCGGTGAGGCTATCCGCCGGGGTTCCCGCTCACCACCCGCGGGGGTCCGTAAGGGGGGCGCACGGGCCGTGCCCGGTCAGCGCCCCTGCGCGGCCTGCGACTGCGGGGTCTGTGGGGCGGCGGGAGTGGACAGCGCGGGTATCCCGAGGACGAGGGAGCCCACGAGCCCGGCCACTAGGGTGAGTCCGAGCAGCCAGCGCCCGGCCATCTGACCGGCGGACGCGCGCTGACGCGGCGGGGGAGCGACATTGCTGCGGAACTTGTCGGCCTCGGCGAGGAAGGCGAACGGCACGGGTTCGCGCCGGCGGAACATCGGGCGGACATCTCCCTTCGGGAAGCGGACATCGTGATCGAACGGATGGCTCTCACCCGGACAGACGAGTGAGCGACGGGAAAGGTGCCCGGTTTCGCCAAATTCATTGGGTCCCGGCAGTGAACGCCCCCTTTGGCGGGCCGTAGAGTGGCGTCGCCAAGTGACGAGATGGGAAGGACCCGCCGCATCGTGACCCCCACCCCCGACGACGAGTTCAAGATCGAGCTGCGCAGCGATGTCACCGTCGAACTGGTCAAGCACAGCGCGGCGGACGCCGACGTGCTGTTCGCGGCCCGCGTCTCGACGGCCGGGGAGCAGTCCCTTGACGAGCTGAACAAGGACCCCGAGCGCTCGAAGGGCCTGATCAACTTCCTTATGCGGGACCGGCACGGCAGCCCGTTCGAGCACAACTCGATGACGTTCTTCGTCAGCGCCCCGATCTTCGTGTTCCGCGAGTTCATGCGGCACCGCGTGGGCTGGTCCTACAACGAGGAGTCCGGCCGCTACCGCGAGCTGCAGCCGGTGTTCTACGTGCCGGACACGTCGCGCAAGCTGGTGCAGCAGGGACGGCCGGGCAAGTACGTGTTCGTCGAGGGCTCACCCGGCCAGCACGAGCTGGTGACGCGCGCCATGGAGGAGTCCTACCGCCAGGCGTACCGGACCTACCAGCAGATGCTCGCCGAGGGGATCGCCCGCGAGGTGGCCCGGTCGGTGCTCCCGGTCGGCCTCTACTCCTCGATGTACGCCACCTGCAACGCCCGCTCGCTGATGCACTTCCTCGGCCTGCGCACCCAGCACGAGCTGGCCAAGGTGCCGTCCTTCCCGCAGCGGGAGATCGAGATGGTCGGCGAGCGGATGGAGGCCGCCTGGGCCCAGCTCATGCCGCTCACCCACGCCGCCTTCAACGCCAACGGCCGCGTCGCCCCCTGAGACCGCACGCAGGTACGGATCAGCCTCGCGAAGTGTCCGTATTGCGGCATTTAGAGAAGTTCATCTAGCCTGATCAAACGGACCCGGCACTGCTTGAACCCCCGAGCAGGCAGTGCCGGGCTCCGCATTTGTCCGGACTTTCCCGTCACCCCTAGGGCAGACCGCGCAGTGAGCAGCGAGTAGCGTGTTACCCATGGCTCCGACCTCCACTCCGCAGACCCCCTTCGGGCGGGTCCTCACCGCCATGGTCACGCCCTTCACGGCGGACGGCGCGCTCGACCTCGACGGCGCCCAGCGGCTCGCCACCCACCTGGTGGACGCAGGCAACGACGGCCTGATCGTCAACGGCACCACCGGCGAGTCCCCCACCACCAGCGACGCGGAGAAAACGGATCTCGTACGAGCGGTACTGGCGGCGGTCGGCGACCGCGCCCACGTCGTGGCCGGTGTCGGCACCAACGACACCCACCACAGCATCGAACTGGCCCGCGCCGCGGAGAAGGCCGGCGCACACGGCCTCCTGGTCGTCACCCCGTACTACAACAAGCCCCCGCAGGAGGGCCTGTACCGGCACTTCACCGCCGTCGCCGACGCCGCCGAACTGCCGGTCATGCTGTACGACATCCCCGGCCGCAGCGGCGTACCGATCAACACCGAGACCCTGGTCCGCCTCGCCGAGCACCCGAGGATCGTCGCCAACAAGGACGCCAAGGGCGACCTCGGCCGGGCCGGGTGGGCCATCGCCCGGTCCGGACTCGCCTGGTACTCCGGCGACGACATGCTCAATCTGCCGCTGCTCTCCATCGGCGCGGTCGGCTTCGTCTCGGTCGTCGGCCATGTGGTCACCCCGGACCTGCGCGCCCTGGTCGACGCCTTCACCTCGGGCGACGTCCACAAGGCCACCGAGATCCACCAGAAGCTGCTCCCCGTCTACACCGGCATGTTCCGCACCCAGGGCGTCATGACGGCCAAGGCCGCGCTCGCCCTCCAGGGACTGCCCGCCGGACCGCTGCGCGCACCCATGGTCGAGTGCACGCCCGAGGAGATCGCACAGCTCAAGATCGATCTTGCCGCCGGCGGGGTACAGCTCTAACACCAGACTTGGCACCACCCGGGCTTCACAACTGAACAGGCGGGCCACCGGTGCCCGCATCCGACAACGACAACTGCTTCTGCACGAACGTCACGCGCGCCACGTGCCCACCGGTACGTGGCGCGTGTGGTGAGGAGAGTCTTTTGAGTCATCCGCATCCTGAACTCGGCTCACCCCCGCCGCTCCCCGAAGGCGGCCTGCGGGTCACCCCGCTCGGCGGTCTCGGCGAGATCGGCCGGAACATGACGGTCTTCGAGTACGGCGGCCGCCTGCTGATCGTCGACTGCGGAGTGCTCTTCCCCGAGGAGGAGCAGCCCGGAATCGATCTGATCCTGCCGGACTTCTCGTCCATCAGAGACCGCCTCGACGACGTCGACGGCATCGTCCTCACCCACGGCCACGAGGACCACATCGGCGGAGTGCCGTTCCTTCTCAAGGAGAAGCCGGACATCCCGCTGATCGGCTCCAAGCTCACCCTCGCGCTGATCGAGGCGAAGCTCCAGGAACACCGCATCCGCCCGTACACCCTCGAAGTCGCCGAGGGCAACCGCGAGCGCATCGGCCCCTTCGACTGCGAGTTCATCGCGGTCAACCACTCCATCCCGGACGCCCTCGCGGTCGCGATCCGCACCCCCGCCGGCATGGCGGTCCACACGGGCGACTTCAAGATGGACCAGCTGCCGCTGGACAATCGCCTCACAGATCTACACGCGTTCGCACGGCTGAGCGAGGAGGGCATCGACCTCCTTCTCACCGACTCCACCAACGCCGAGGTCCCCGGCTTCACCCCGCACGAGCGGGACATCTCCAACGTCCTGCGCCAGGTCTTCGCGAGCGCCCGCAAGCGGATCATCGTGGCCAGCTTCGCCAGCCACGTCCACCGCATCCAGCAGATCCTGGACGCGGCACACGAGTACGGTCGCCGGGTCGCCTTCGTCGGCCGCTCGATGGTCCGCAACATGGGCATCGCCCGCGACCTGGGCTATCTGAAGGTCCCGCCGGGCCTGGTGGTGGACGTCAAGACGCTCGACGACCTGCCGGACGACGAGGTGGTCCTGGTCTGCACGGGCTCCCAGGGCGAACCGATGGCCGCCCTGTCCCGGATGGCCAACAGGGACCACCAGATCCGCATCGTCGACGGCGACACGGTCATCCTGGCCTCGTCCCTCATCCCGGGCAACGAGAACGCCGTCTACCGCGTGATCAACGGCCTGACCCGCTGGGGCGCCAACGTCGTCCACAAGGGCAACGCCAAGGTGCATGTCTCCGGCCACGCGTCCGCCGGCGAGCTGCTGTACTTCTACAACATCTGCCGCCCGAAGAACCTGATGCCGGTGCACGGCGAGTGGCGCCACCTGCGGGCCAACGCCGAACTGGGAGCCCTCACCGGCATCCCGCACGACCGGATCGTCATCGCGGAGGACGGCGTCGTCGTCGACCTCGTCGAGGGCAAGGCGAAGATCTCAGGCAAGGTCCAGGCCGGCTATGTGTACGTCGACGGACTCTCGGTCGGCGATGTCGGCGAGCCCGCCCTGAAGGACCGCAAGATCCTCGGCGACGAGGGCATCATCTCGGTCTTCGTGGTGGTGGACTCCTCCACCGGCAAGATCACGGGCGGCCCGCACGTCCAGGCCCGCGGCTCCGGCATCGAGGACTCCGCCTTCGCGGGCGTCATCCCGAAGATCACGGAAGCGCTGGAGCGATCCGCCCAGGACGGCGTCGTGGAACCCCACCAGCTGCAACAGCTCATCCGCCGTGCCCTGGGCAAGTGGGTCTCGGACACCTATCGGCGCAGGCCGATGATCCTCCCGGTCGTCGTGGAGGTCTGACCCGCGGACGTTCCCTCGTCCGTGTGAACCCGGAGCGGGGTGCCCCGATTTGCATCGGGGCACCCCGCTCCAGTACGTTTACGGCTCCGCCTCAGAGGGAAGCCCGGCCGCTTCATGTGCGCTGAGTCCTGCCCCATCGAGGCGGAAAATCCGGCTCAGAATC
>NZ_BAAJXA010000059.1:0-51813 GCF_057537855.1 Streptomyces diversicolor | reverse complement strand
TTAGGGCTGCCGGAACTGAGTGCGGAAGGCGGTTCCTTGCACAGCAGGGATCCTCGGTCGTCAACTCGTGGGGGCCCGCTGTGGGGTGGCGCGGCCCTGCCCGAGAAGGTGTCCGCTCGCCTGGCCGAGGGTGCGTTCCCCCGGGTGCCGGTGCTCCAGGGCGCCAACCACGACACGAACGCACCCCCGCTGTTGCCCGTGACCGCAGACTTCCCGCTGGGCGCCACGCACACCTCCGAGCTGCCCTACCTCTTCGACTTCGGACTCACGCCGGACGCCACCCAGCAGGCGTCCGCCGACCGGTTGATCGACTACTGGTCGAACTTCGCCCGCACCGGCGGGCCGAACGACGGGACCGTGCCGCACTGGCCGACCTACGCGCCCACCGGGCAGGTCCAGTCGCTGGAGAGCGGGACCGCGCGACCGGTGCCGGCCAGTGGCCGCGCCACGGAGCATCACTGCGCCCTCTGGAATCAGATCATCGACTAGGGATCTTGGGGGATCTACCGGCGTGCCGACACGAGACGCACCCTGGCGGCGCGTCTCGTGTCCGCGGGCTCTGTCGAGAGGTAGAGGATCCGCGTATGCTCCGTCATGTTCCATATCTCAGACCGACATGCCGATTAATGAAAAGAGCCGTGTGTGAAGCTCCGCAGCGCACAGTGGTACGAGGGTCAGGACCGCAACGCCTACATCCACCGGGCCTGGATGCGCCGAGGCGTACCGGGCGACGCGTTCACGGGCCGTCCGCAGATCGCCATCGCCAACACCGCCTCCGACCTGACGCCGTGCAACGCGCACCTGAGCGAGGTGGCCGCGTCCGTCCGCAACGGCGTGTACGAGGCGGGCGGCATACCGCTGGAACTTCCTGTGATCTCGCTGGGCGAGACCCAGATGCGCCCCACCGCCATGCTCTGGCGCAACATGGCGGCCATGGCCACGGAGGAGATGCTGCGGGCCAACCCCCTCGACGGTGTCGTCCTGCTCGGTGGCTGCGACAAGACCATCCCCTCGCTGCTCATGGCCGCCGCGTCGGTGGACCTGCCGGCCGTGGTCGTCCCCGGTGGTCCGATGCTGACCGGCACCTTCCGGGGCGCTCCGCTGGGTTGCGGCACCGACGTCTGGCGGCTGTCGGAGGAGGTCAGGGCCGGCACGCTGTCGAACGAGGAGTTCACGCGCTCCGAGTCCGCGATGATCCGCAGTCGCGGGCACTGCAACACCATGGGAACCGCGTCCACGATGGCCATCGTCGCCGAGGCGCTCGGAACGGTCGTACCAGGCACCGCGGGGACCCCCGCCCCCGACAGCCGCCTTCTGGAAGCGGCGCACGGAACAGGTCGCCTCGCCGTGGAGATGGTGTCCGCCGACCGCAGGCCCAGCACCTTCCTGACCAAGGCATCCTTCCACAACGCCATCGTGGCGCTCGCGGCTGTCGGCGGTTCCACCAACGCTGTCGTCCACCTCTTGGCGATCGCCGGCCGCCTCGGTATCGACCTGGCCCTGGACGACTTCGACCGCATCGGCTCCCGGGTACCTGTCTTGGTGGACCTGCTGCCGGCCGGGCGGTTCCTCATGGACGACTTCCACCGGGCCGGCGGGCTGCTCGCCGTCCTGCGCGAGGTCCGCGACCTGCTCGATCCCGAGGCACTGACCGTCACCGGCACCCCGCTCGTGGACCACCTCGACGACGCTCCGATCTGGGATGCCGAGGTGATCCGCACCCGACAGAAGCCGCTGGTGGCCGAGGGCGGCATCGCCGTCCTGCGCGGCAGCCTCGCCCCCCGGGGCGCCCTCGTCAAACCGGCGGCGGCCTCACCGCACCTGCTGCGCCACCGCGGCAGGGCGGTCGTCTTCGACAGCATCGAGGACTTCCACGCCCGCGTCGACGACCCCGACCTCGACATCGACGCCGACTCCGTCATGGTCCTGCGCGGCTGCGGCCCCAAGGGCTACCCGGGCATGCCGGAAGTCTCCAACATGCCCCTGCCCAGGAAACTGCTCGAACAGGGCGTGCGTGACATGGTCCGCGTCTGCGACGGCCGGATGAGCGGCACCGCCTACGGCACGGTCGTGCTGCACGTGACACCCGAGGCGGCCGCCGGCGGCCCCCTCGCCCTGGTGCGCACCGGGGACATCGTCAGCCTGGACGTCGAGGCCCGCCGCATCGACCTCGAAGTCCCCGCCGACGAACTCACCCGACGCACCCCCAACGAGGCGACCGTCGCCGGCTTCGCCGCCCCTCGTCGCGGCTGGGAACGGCTCTACGTCGACCACGTCCAGCAGGCCGACACCGGCGCCGACCTGGACTTCCTCACCGGGTCCAGCGGATCGGAGGTCAGCCGTGAGTCGCACTGACCGGCCCCGCACCGCGAAGGCTCCGCACCCCGGCCACCCGCTCGCCGCCGACGCGGCCCTGCTGGCCCGACTGGAGTCGGCGGCGCCGGGCGCGGTCACCGGCCGGGCCCTCGACCGGCTGTCCTTCGCCCACGACGCCTCGCACTACCTGCTCGTGCCGCAGGCCGTCGTCGCCCCGCGCGACGCAGACCAGGTCGCCGGCCTGCTACGGGTCGCCGCCGCGCAGGGCCTGCCGCTGACCTTCCGTTCCGGCGGCACCAGCCTGTCCGGACAGGCCACCAACGACGGGGTCCTCGTCGACACCCGCCGCAACTTCCGGGGGATCCAGGTCCTCGACGACGGCGCGCGCGTGCGCGTCCAGCCCGGGGCGACCGTACGCGCCGTCAACGCCCGGCTGGCCCGTCACGGCCGCAAGCTCGGCCCTGACCCGGCCAGCGAGTCCGCCTGCACGATCGGCGGGGTCGTCGCCAACAACTCCTCCGGCATGACGTGCGGCACCGAGGCCAACACCTACCGGACGCTGGAGTCGGCCGTCCTGGTGCTGCCCAGCGGCACCGTGCTCGACACCGCGGCCCACGACGCCGACGAACGGCTGCGCGCACGGGAACCCGACCTCCACGCGGGTCTCGCCCGCCTGCGCGACCGCGTGCGGAGCAACCCCGCGTCGGTCCGGACCATCGAGAAGCTGTACTCGATCAAGAACACGATGGGCTTCTCAGTCAACTCCTTCATCGACCACACCCGCCCGGTCGACATACTCCTGCACCTGGTGATCGGCAGCGAGGGCACACTCGCCTTCGTCGCCGAGGCGACGTTCCGCACCGTCCCGGCCCACCCGCACGCCGCCACCGCACTGCTGCTCTTCTCCGACCTCGCCGCCGCCACCGGGGCGTTGCCCGCCCTGGTCGACGCCGGCTTCACCACGATCGAACTGCTCGACGCCACGAGCCTCCGCGTCGCCCAGCGCGATCTACGAGCGATCGCGGCGCTGCGCACCCTCACGGTGCACGACCACGCCGCCCTGCTGGTCGAGCACCAGAGCCCGTCGGGCGCGGAACTCACCGACCGCATCGACTCCTCGGCACGCCTCCTCGCCGGCCTCCCGCTGGCCGCCCCCGCGGAGTTGAGCACCGACGCCGCCGCGAGGTCGGCGCTGTGGCACATCCGAAAGGGGCTCTACACCGCGGTCGCCGGCGCCCGCCCGTCCGGGACGACGGCACTGCTGGAGGACATCGCCGTCCCGGTCCAAGCGCTGCTGCCCACCTGCTCGGAGCTGACCGGGCTGTTCGACCAGCACGGCTACGGTGACAGCGTCATCTTCGGCCACGCCAAGGACGGCAACGTCCACTTCCTGCTCAACGAGGACTTCGACGCGCCCGGCAACGTCGACCGCTACCTGCGCTTCACCGAGGACATGGTCGACCTCGTACTCGGCGCCGGCGGCACCCTCAAGGCCGAGCACGGCACCGGACGGATCATGGCACCCTACGTCCGCCGCCAGTACGGCGACGAGCTCTACGACGTCATGTGCGAGGTGAAACGGCTGCTGGACCCGCTCGGGCTCCTCAACCCCGGCGTGCTGCTCGACGAGGACCCGGCCGGCCACATCAGCCACCTCAAGTCCACACCCACCGTCGAGACGGAGGTCGACCGGTGCGTGGAGTGCGGCTACTGCGAACCGGTCTGCCCGAGCCAGGACCTCACCACCTCCCCGCGCCGACGGATCGTGCTGCGCCGGGAGATGGCCCGGGCCAAGGGGGCGGACGACACCGCGCTGCTCGCCGAGCTGGAGCGGGACTTCCAGTACGACGCCCTCGACACATGTGCCGTCGACGGCATGTGTGCGACGGCCTGCCCGGTCGGCATCGACACCGGTGACCTGACGCGCCGGCTGCGCGCCGAACAGCGCGGCGCGACCGAACAGCGGGCGTGGGCCTACGCGGCCCGGCATTGGGACGGTGTCACAAGGGCGGCCGCGAGGGCGCTGACCACCGCGCGCGCCGTACCCGACGCGCTGCCCGGCCGGGTCACCGCGGCCGGGCGGGCGCTGCTCGGCGCCGACACGGTACCCGCCTGGTCCGCCGACCTGCCGCGCGGCGGCAGCCGACGCCGCCCCGTGCAAGCCAGGACACCACAGGCGGTCTACTTCCCGGCCTGCCTGTCCACGATGTTCGCACCGGCCGAACCGGAGGCAGGGCCGGGAGTCCGGGACGCCTTCCTGGCCCTGTGCCGACGAGCCGGCGTAGAAGTCCGCGTACCGGCCGAGATCGCCTCGCTGTGCTGCGGAACACCGTGGAAGTCGAAGGGCCTGACCGACGGGCACACGGCCATGCGCGACCGCGTCCTGCCCGTTCTGCGCAGGGCCACCGACGGCGGTGCGCTGCCCGTGGTGGTCGACGCCGCCTCATGCACCGAGGGCCTGGCACGCATGCTCGCCGAGGAAGCCGTCGGAGCCGTCGAAGTCGTCGACGCGGTGGACTTCGTCGACAAGCACGTGCTGCCCAGGCTGGCGGTCGCCCGCCGTCTTCCCTCGGTCGTCGTCCATCCCACCTGCTCCTCCACGCAACTCGGCCTCAACCCGGCGCTCCTGCGCGTGGCGGCCGCGGTCGCCGAGGAGGTCGTGCAACCGGAGAGCTGGAGGTGCTGCGCCTTCGCCGGTGACCGGGGCCTGCTGCACCCGGAGTTGACCGCCTCGGCGACCGCGGCCGAGTCACAGGCCGTGCTGCGGCATCCCGCGGCCGCCCACGCCTCCGTCAACCGGACCTGCGAACTCGGCATGACCAGAGCGACCGGGCACACCTACCGTCACCTGCTCGAACTTCTCGACGACGCGACACGTCCCCACTCCGTCTGAACGCCACGCTCGCCTCTCACGGTGTCTTCCCGACACCACCACCCACCGACAGGAGACACGGAATGAACGCCAGGACCGCCCTCGTGACGGGCGGCGCCCGCGGACTCGGCGCCGCCACCGCCGAGCGGCTGCGAGCCGACGGGCTGAAGGTGACGACACTCGATCTCGAAGACGCCGACGTGTGCGTCGACATCACCGACGAGGTGGCACTGCGGCACGCGGCCGACGGCCTGGGTCCCATGGACGTGCTGGTCAACTCCGCGGGCATCGTCGGGCCGAACAAGCCGCTGCTGGAGACCACGCGCGACGAATGGCTCCGCGTCCTCGACGTCAACGTCCTGGGGACCGTCAACACCATGCGTCAGTTCGTACCCGGCATGCGGGACCGGGGCTGGGGCAGAGTCGTCAACTTCGCCAGCATGGCCGGCAAGGACGGCAACCCCAACCTGGCCGCGTACTCGGCATCCAAGGCCGCGGTGATCGCGCTCACCAAGGCCGCCGGCAAGGAACTGGCCACCAGCGGAGTCCTGGTCAACGTGATCACACCCGCCGTCATCGCCACGCCGATGAACGAGACCACGGCGCCGGACGTGCTCGAACGCCTCACCGCCCTGATCCCCATGCAACGCGTCGGACGTCCCGAAGAGGTCGCCGAACTCGTCGCGTTCCTCGCCTCCGACCGCGTCAGCTTCTCGACCGGTGCCGTGTACGACATCAGCGGCGGGCGTGCCACGTACTGAGCCGCGGTCCACGCCGGGAGGGCGTGTACCGGTGGACGTCGGCGGAGATCGAGAGCCGCCGGCTCTGGGAGTCGACTCCCAGAGCCGGCGACAGGTCCTGTCAGCGGAGTCCGCAGACCAGGGGCGCGGTGGCCATGATGTTCCGCACGGAGTCACCGACCGACACGGTTCGTCCGATCGGTGCCGGCTTCCAGCTCTTGCTCGCGGTGTCCCAGTAGTTGAGCCGGTCGCTGTCGATGTGGACGTTCACGACCCCGGTCTGTCCGGGCTTGAGCGTGATCTTGTCGTAGCCGCCCAGGGCGTACTTCGCGAACTGGGCGTCGTAACGTCCGCTCGGGGCGCCGATGTAGAACTGAGGTGTTGCTGATCCCGCGCGCGACCCCACATTGCGCACCCGCACCGAAACGTCCGCCCCGGTACCGTCCGGCTTCACCGTGAGGTCGGAGTAGCTGAACTTGGTGTACGACAAGCCGTAGCCGAACGGGAAGAGCGGCTTCTGCCCCGCCTTGTCGTACCAGCGGTACCCGACGTTGATGCCCTCGTCGAAGTCCAGCGATCCGTCCCGGCCGGTGAGCGCGTCGGGTGTGGCCGCGACCGGGCCCTGGCTCGCGGAGGCGGGGAACGTCACCGGCAGGTGGCCCGAGGGATCGACGTCACCGTAGAGGACCTTCGCGAGCGCTGTGCCGAACGTCTGCCCCGGGTACCACGCCTGGACGACCCCTTCGACGTCGTCCAGCCACGGCATCAGCACCGGGCCGGACGTGTTGAGGACGACGACGGTGTGCGGGTTGGCCTTCGCCACGGCCTCGATCAGCTGATTCTGATCGCCGGGCAGGCTCAGGCCGTCACGGTCGGCGCCCTCGCCGGACGCGTAGTTCGCCATCACGACCGCGACCTTGGCCTTCTTGGCCGCCGCGACCGCGGCGGGTATCCGCGACTGGGACGGCTTCTGCCACGCGAGATTGATCCCGTCGTTGCCGAACGCTGTGCTGACACTGCTGTAGCGGACGCTCAACTGCACGGGTTGCCCCGCCTTCAGGCTGACCGTGCCCTGCGCCGGATACTGCGGACCGGCCCACAGATGGGACGTGGGCTTCTTGGCGTCGATCACGTGCCGACCGTTCACGCTGAACGTCATGTCCCCGGACACCAGCGACGTGAACCGGTAGAGCCCGGTCTCCGTCGGTGTGAAGGTCGACGTCCACTTCGCCGAGTACGGGGCCTTGAGGCCTTCGGGAACCTTGGGGACATCGATCGAGGGCTCGTTGCGGCTGATGGCCGGCGTGCCCTGCGGCTGTGCAGTGTCCCAGTACTGGGCCGACCAGCCGGTTCCGTCGCCGCTCGTGGGTTTCAGCGCGGTACCGGAGACGAGGTCGGTGGCCGGGACGTCACCGGCCGAGCCCTGCGACGCGAGGACGGTCGTCCCCGCCCCGGCGCGGGCCGTGATGCCGGCGAGCGGAGAAACCGTCGACTCCGCCGAGAGCGGCACGGCGGGGCCGCCCCCTTCGACGTACATCGCGTCCGAGCCCGAAGGGCCGATCACGGCGACCGACGTGTCGTCCTTGGCGCTCAGCGGGAGCGTGTCGCCGTCGTTCTTCAGGAGCACCATCCCCTGCGCCGCCACCTTGGCCGCGAGTTCCTTGTGCGCCGCGGTACTGATCTCGTCCCGCTTCACCGGCGGGTTGTCGTACACGCCGGAGTCGAACAGGGCGTAGAAGATCCGGTAGTCGCTCCTGTCCAGGACGTCCGCGGGGATCCGGCCCGAGGTGTACATGGCGGCAGTCCGCTGCTGGTTGCCCCCGTCGAAGCCGGCGATGTCGACTCCGGCCAGCGCGGCCTGTACGGCGTCGCGTTGGGCGATCAGGTAATCCGGGATCACGAGGCCCTGGAACGTGCTCTTGATGTCGTTCAGGAGGTCCGGGTTGTGGCATGCCGGCTGCCCGTTGACCTGGTTGTAGGAGCACATGACCGAGTCCGTGCCGTTCCCCTTGGCCGTCGCGACCACCGGAGCTTCGTAGATCTCGTGCAGGGCCTGTTGCGGAATGTTCTCGTTGATGGCCGGTGTGCGGCCGAAGTAGGCGTTCGGGTCGTCGCTCTCGAAACCCATGCGACCGTATTCCTGGACGTTCGCCCCGAAGTGCTTCACGGTCGTCATCACGTTCTGCGACGTGGCCCCGTCGACCTCGGCCCGTGCGGTTGTGCCGATCAGGTACGGGTCCTCGCCGAGGTTCTCGGCCTGGCGCCCCGCGAGCGGCTGACGCGTGACGTCCGTGGCCGGCCCGAGCCAGATCGACCGGCCGCTGTCCCTGATCTCCTGCGCGATGGCCGTGCCGTACTGCTCGGCCGCCGCGGTGTCGAAACCGGCGGCCATGGACAGCGCCGACGGGAAGGCGGTCGCACCCTCGACGCTCACTCCGCTGGGGCCGTCGTGCGACGTGAGGACCGGCGGAAGGCCGTACTTGACCAACGGCTCGAAGTTGTCGAGGGCGACCTGCACCTTCTCGTCGAAGGTCAGTGCGTTGAGGAGCGCCTTCGCGCGCTCGGCCGGTGACTTCGACGTGTCGCGCCACGGCTGGTCGACCGCGGACGCGGGTGTGACCGAGCCGCACAGCAGACCGGCGGCGAGCGCACTTGCCGCGGCTGTGACGGCTCGCCTTCTCCATCGGTTGCGCATGAATCTCCTTTGACAGATGCGAACGACTGGCGGCGTCAGTTGCCCGGCGCGGATCCGACCGCCGTGACGATGCCGGCGAAGCTGTCGTAATCGGCGACCAGGGGCGTGGACTCCCAGGTCTTCTGCGCCATGACACGAAGGCGCGGGAAGATGGACTCCGCGGCCTCGGCCTCGGTCCAACTGCCGCCGCTGTTCCACAGGTTGATCGCGGAACCGAGGTTCGCTCGCGCGCCCGGGTCCACGGTGTGGAACGGGGTGAGGAGGGGCGGGGCCGGATAGCTGCCGCGATAGGCGTATCCGTGGAAGGTGTCCACCGCCCAGTTCTCGTACGTCCAGGGCATGGAAGGCTGTTCCGGCGGCCCGGCGGGATAGTCGTACGTGGGGAAGAAGCCGCGGTTGTTGATGCGGTAGCCCTGGTCGAGGAGGGTCTGCGGCAGGTCGGGCGAGATCGGCTGCTGGGGGTGGAAGAGGTCCGTCCACCAGTCGACGACGAGGTTCCTGTCCAGGGTCACGACCCCCTCCTGGCTGAAGAGGTCGTTCCAGACGCGCAGCGTCCGGCCCCGCTCGCGCACGAGGTCGCTCATGTCGTTGACCAGGCCGCGTATGCCGTCCTTGCCGATGGCCTGCGGGCCGAACTTCTGCTGCGCGTAGGCCGTCAGCTGCGGGTAGTCGGCGTACTCCGAGGTGACGATGTACTCGTCCGCGCCCATGTGCCAGTAGGGGCCCGGGAAGAGGTCCAGGTACTCGGAGACCACCTCGCGCAGGAGGTGGCGGGCTCCGGTGAGGGAGTAGTCGAGCTTGCCGGGGAGGGCCACGCCCTGGGAGTTCCTGAGCTGGTACTGCGGATAGTGGGCCAGCAGTGCGCCGGTGTGGGCCGGCATGTCGATCTCGGGTATCACCGTGACGTGGTAGCGCGCGGCCAGCTCCAGCAGCTCGCGGACCTGGCGCTTGGTCAGATGGGGTGTGCAGTGCACACCGAGATCGCTCTCGATGCGCCAGCCCTCGTCGTCGGTGAAGTGCAGATGAAGGAAGTCGAGCTTCAGGTAGGCCAGTTCACGGATCCGGGCGGCCAGCCACTCGTACGAGAAGTTCATGCGGGCGATGTCCACCATGAGGCCGCGCTCGCGATAACGGGGCCAGTCCTTCGCCACACCGGCCGGGACGACCGGCTCCTGCCGGAACAGCTGCAGGAGGGTGCGGGTGCCGTAGAAGGCGCCCTTCGCGGTGCGGGCGGTCACGGTGATGTGCTCGCCGACCTCAAGCAGGTAGCCCTCGACGCCCAACTCGCCATCGGTGGCGCCGAGTTGAAGCACGATGTCGTGCCGGCGTGCTGGGCGGTCGGTGACCGTCGTATCGCCGATGGGGCGGCTGTCGGCGCGCAGGTCGTCGGCGAAGGTATGCGCCACACGGGAAAGCTGTCTCGCGTCCCGGGTGCGCACGACGATCTGGCCGGCAGCGCTGAGCTGGTACGAACCGTTCTTCCCGCGCCATTCGCGCAGTGCCGGGATGGTCCGCGGCCGGTCGGCGTCCGAGCCCGCGCAGAGGGCGGATGCGGCGGCCGGTGTGGTCGCGAAGGGCGCGGCGAGCACGCCTCCCAGGACCACGGCGGTGCCGACGAACGTGCGACGCTTGATGGTGTTCGTTGTCTTTTCTTGAATGGCCATTCACCTTCTTGGGCTGGTGGCGGTGCGTTTCCTTGCGGTGAGGTCCGGTCGATTCCGCGGCGGCGCTCAGCCCTTGACCGCGCCGGTGGCGAGGCCGGACTGCCAGTGGCGCTGCAGAAAGAGGAAGGCGATCATCAGCGGGATGATGGAGACGAACGCTCCGGTGATCACGGTGGAGAAGAGCACCTGAGCTCCGCCACCCGCGGACGCGGCGCTCTGCCACTGCGCGAGTCCGACGGTGACCGGGAACAGCTTGGGCGAGTTGAGCATGATCAGCGGCAGGAAGTAGTTGTTCCAGGTGGCCACCAGCTGAAAGAGCAGCACGGTGACGATGCCGGGAGTCAGCAGCTTCAGCGAGATCGTGCGGAACGCGCGGAACTCACTGGCTCCGTCGATACGGGCGGCCTCCAGGAGGCTGTCGTCCACGGCGTCCGCCGCGTAGACGCGCATGAGGTACACGCCGAAGGGGCTCACCAGCGACGGCAGGATGACCGCCCAGACGGTGTCGGTCAGGCCGGAGGCCGCGAAGAGGAGATAGGTCGGCAGGGCCAGCGCGGTCAGCGGCACCATGATGGAGCCCAGGACGATGTTGAACACCGCCATGGAACCGGGGAAGCGGTACTTCGCCAGGGCGTAGCCCGCCATGGTGGACACAGCGGTGGCTCCGACCGAGCCGACGACGGCGTACACAGCGGTGTTGATCAACCACCGGTTGAAGATGCCGTCCTGGAAAGTGAACAGGGAGCGGAGATTCCCGAAGAACTCGAAGGAGTCGCCGAACGCGAGGCCGAAGCTGGTGAAAAGGCCCGCGTTGTCCTTCGTGCTGGACATCACCAGCCACAGCAGAGGGACGACGAAATAGGCGACGGTGAGCCAGATGATGATGGTGAGCACGTTGCTGCGCCGCTTGTCGCGCTCCACGAGGCGGCGCTTTCGGCCGACTGCGGGAAAGGAGCGCACGGCGGTGCTCGGGGCTTCGGTGGTCAGCGGGGGCGCGCTCATGCCTGGCGCTCCTTCCGGTTGGTGATGCCCTGGACGACGAAGGAGACGATCATGATGACCATGCCGAGCAGGAACGCGATGGCGGCGGCGTAGTTGTCGTCCTGGTTGCGAAAGGCCAGGTTGTACGCGTAGAGGTTCGGCGTGAAGTCGTTGCCGATCGCGTTCGGGGCGATGTTGAACAGCAGGTTCGGCTCGTTGAACAGCTGGAACGAGCCGATGATCGAGAAGATGACCGTCAGCAGGAGCGCCGGACGCAGGGCCGGCAGTTTGATGCTCCAGGCGATGCGCCACTGGCCCGCGCCGTCGATCTCGGCGGCCTCGTAGAGGTCGGCCGGAACCGAGCGCAGGGCGGCGTAGAGAACGATCATGTTGTAGCCGATGAACTCCCAGCAGACGATGTTCATCGTCGAACCGAGGATGTGGTCGCCCGACAGCAGGTTCGGCGCGTCCAGGCCGACGGCGTCGAACAACTGGGTGACCAGGCCGAAGTCCTTGCCGTACAGGTAGCCCCACATGAGGGTGGCCACGACGCTGGGGACGGCGTACGGCAGGAAGATCAGCAGCCGTACCAACGTGCCGCCGCGCACCCGCCGGCTGTCCAGGGCGAGGGCGAGGAAGACGGAGAGGGCCAGCATGATCGGCATCTGGATGCAGAGGAACTCGCCGACCCGGCGCAGGCCGTCCCAGAAGTTCGGATCGTGCAGCGCCCGGGTGTAGTTGTCCAGGCCGCTGAAGACCTCGCCGCCCACGAGTTGTGAGGTGAAGAGGCTGAGGTAGGCCGAGTAGACCAGGGGGACGGTGAAGAACGCGGCGAAGACCAGGAGGAAGGGGAGCGTGAGGAGCCACGCGGTCCTGGTCTGGCCGGTGTGGATGCCCCGGCTTCGGCGGGCGGCCAGGGCGGAGGGCGCTGTGCGGCGCGGTGCTTCGGCGGTCATGACTGCCTTCTGACGTGGTGGGCCGGCCGGGCGTCCGGCCGCCCGGGCCGGGAATTACTTGACGGTGAAGCCCTGCTGCTCGGCGTAGTCGACCAGTTGTTTCTGCCAGGCGCCGAGAGCGGCCTTGAGGTCGCCGTGGTCGGCGATCGCCTTGCCGAGCGTCTCGTTGTACGAGGAGTTCACGTAGTCCTGGAACGGCAGGTACTTCTGGTTCTGCGGGACGGTCTTGGAGACGCCGGCGAAGAACTTGTTGACTTGCTGGCCGCCGTAGAAGTCGGACTTGGCGTCGGTGAAGTCAGGGTCGGACAGCGTGGCGGTCGTCGTCGGGTAGAGCGAGCGCTTGTTGGCCAGCTCGATCGTGGACGACGGGTCGTTGTTGATGAACTTCGCCAGCTCGTAGGCCTGGATCGGGTGCGAGGTGGCGGCCATCACCGCGTCGGACGAGCCGCCCCAGTTCGCCGCGATGTTCTGCCCGGCCGCCCACTGCGGCAGGGTCGCCGCGCGCCACTTGCCGCTGGTGTTCTTCGCGCTGCCGGCCAGGAAGGTCGGCCCCCAGGCCGCCGTCAGCCAGGTCGCGTACTTGCCGCGCGAAAGACCCTGATACCAGGAGTCGTTGAAGTCCGCGTCGGTGGACACCAGATCCTTCTGGATCAGGTCCTGCCAGTAGCCGACGACCTTCCGCGTGGTGGCGTTGTCGACGTCGATGCCGACCGTCTTCTTGCCGTCGTAGTCGAAGAGCTTGGCGCCGGCCTGGGAGAAGAAGCCGAGCGTCTGCGGCATGTCGTTGCCCGGAAGGTTGGTGATGTGCGCGCCGGTCTTCTTCTTGATCGTCTGTGCGGCGGTGGCGAACTCGGCCCAGGTGGTGGGGACCTTCACCCCGGCCTTGTCGAAGAGGTCGGTCCGGTACAGGGTGCCCATCGGGCCGGAGTCCTGCGGGACGGCCCAGACGCCGCCGTTCTGCTCCACCTGGCTCCAGACGCCCGGCACGTACTCGGAGGCGATCTTGTCCGCGCCGTACGGCGTCAGGTCCAGCAGGCTCTTGGTCTGGGTGAAGGAGGGCAGGTAGTCGTAGCCGATCTGCGAGACGTCCGGAACGCCCTTGCCGGCCTTGACCGCCGCGCGCAGCTTCACGTACTGGGTGTTGGCGTCCCCCTGGTTGACGAGGTTGACCTTGATCTTCGGATACTTCTTCTCGAACAGGTCGACCTCGTCCTGGACGTTGGGCACCCAGGACCAGAAGGTGAGGGTCGTCGGCGTGTTCATCGCCTTGTCGATCTCCGACTGCGTGACCGGCTCGGACGGTCTGGCGCCGGAGCTCCCGTCGCCGGAGCCACATCCGGTGAGGACGAGGGCGGCCGAGACCGCGCCCGCTCCGACCGCCAACGCGGTGCTGCGCAGAGTCTTCATGGTGCTGCTTTCGGTGGAAGGGAGGTGCCGCCGACCTGATCGGGCGGCCCAGGATGTCGAGTACGAGTGCGGCTTGCCGCTGGAGAGTGGGGGATTCCCAGCAGCCCTGTCGCGCGGTGGAGACGAGGTGGAGAGCCCGCGGTGGCCGGTGACCGCGGGCGCATCGCCGACCGAGACCACCTGCGCGAACTCGTCATGCTCTCCGAGGCGGCGCATTCTTGACTACGAAGTCAACCGGTACCTTGAATGTTCGAACGCGCTGAGTCAAGAGAGCTGTCGTATCTATTTTTTTGCCCATGAATCATGGGACTCTAGTGTCGGTTGGTGAGGAGCCTGACCCTTCCAAAACCGTGTTTGACTACGTAGTCTGAATCGGTCAGCCATCCGGTGCGGAGTCGCCGCCCGGCGCGCTCAGATGTGAAGGGATCGGTGAGCCGTGACAGCCACCGGCGGGGGCAAGAGCGTCCCCCGGCCTGCGAGCACCGACGTGGCACGCCTGGCCGGTGTGTCGCAGAAGACCGTGTCGCGTGTCATGAGGGGCGAGCCGCATGTCCGCCCCGAGGTGCGGGAGAAGGTGCTCCGCGCGGCGCAGCAGCTGCGCTACCGGCCCAACGCGGCGGCCCGCAGCCTGACGTCCGGCAGGACGGGCCGGATCGGCGTCGTCGCGCTCGGCGCCCAGCTGTACGGCCCCGCGACCCTGCTCGTCGCGGCGGAAGCGGCGGCCCGCAGACTGGGCTACGCCACCATCGTCGCGCACGTCGGCGAGGACGACAGCGACTCCCTCGCCGGTCCGCTCGAACGGCTCCTGGAGCAGGGGGTCGACGGCATCATCCTGCCCGAGGACATCGACGAGGGCCCGCTCGCGGTGACCGTCGACGTGCCCGTGCTGACCATGGGGAGGTTCCACAGCATCGCGGCTCCACGCCGGGTGGAGGTGGCCGAACGCCCCGACCGCAGCGGCTATGTGGCGACCCGTCACCTCATCGACCTCGGCCACACCGAGATCCGCCACCTCGCGGGCCCCGATCGCTGGTGGGCGGCGCGCGACCGTGCCGCCGGCTGGCGCTCGGCGCTGACCGACGCCGGTCTGCCGGTGGTCGAACCGATCGAGGGCGACTGGTCCTGCGAGGGCGGCTACGCGGCGGGCCTCCGTCTCGCGGAGGACACGACGATGACCGCTGTCTTCGCCGCCAACGACGAAATGGCGATCGGTCTGATCCGGGCCCTGCACGACAGCGGCCGGCGCGTACCGGACGACGTCAGCGTCGTAGCCATGGACGACATTCCGGCGGCGCGTTTCCTCAACCCGGCCCTCACCACCATCGTCCAGGACCTGCACGCCATGGCGGCCGAAGGCGTCGCGCTGCTGGTCGAGGAGATCGCCGCCCCCACGTCCACCGGCCGCCGGATCCACATCGGGGAACCGACCCTCGCCGTCCGCGAGTCGACCGCGCCGCCCCGCTGAGCAACCGGGCCATCACACCTATCCAGGAGTTTCCGTGACGAACACGTCGCGCCTGCCTCGCCGCGTCCTCTTCGGGGCGGCCTACTACGCCGAGTACCACCGGGGACCGCGCGTCGCCGAGGACTTCGACCGGATGGCCGCGGCCGGTTTCAGCGTCATCCGCGTCGGCGAATCCGTCTGGTCGACCTGGGAACCCGAGGACGACCGCTTCGACCTCGACTGGCTGCGACCGGTCCTCGACCACGCCCACGCCCGCGGCATCAAGGTCATCCTCGGCACGCCCACCTACGCGGTCCCGCCGTGGCTCGCACGCCGGTACCCGGAGATCGCCGGCGAGACCGCCACTGGCCTGCGCGTCGGCTGGGGCGCACGCCAGGAAGTCGACTTCACCCACGCCGCGTTCCGCTTCCACGCCGAGCGTGTCATCCGCGCCATCATGGGGCGCCACGCGGCGCACCCGGCGGTCATCGGCGTTCAGGTGGACAACGAACCGGGCTACCACCTGCTGCACAACGACGGCGTCTTCCAGCGCTTCGTCGAGCACCTGCGCCGTCGCTACCAGGACGTCGAGACCCTCAACAAGGAGTGGGGGCTCGTCTATTGGTCGCACCGCCTGTCCGACTGGTCCGACCTGTGGAGACCGGACGGCAACGCGCAGCCGCAGTACGACCTGGCGTGGCGCCGCTTCCAGGCCGAGCAGACGGCCGAGTTCATCCGCTGGCAGGCCGACATCGTGCGCGGCTGCACCGAACCCGGCACGCCCGTCACGACCTGCATCGCCTACGACCTGCCCGCGATGAACGACGAGTTGGTGGCCCGGGAACTCGACATCACGTCCGGCAACGCCTACTACGGCATGCAGGACGCGCTGCTGCTCCCGCAGCCCGAGGCCGACGCCCCCCGGTACTGGTTCACCACGGGCGTGCCCGCTCTCCACCTGACAGCCGACCGCATGTACGCCTCCCGTCAGGCGCCGTTCCTGGTGACCGAGACGACCGCCGGGTCGATCAACGACCCGGGGCACATGAAGCCCGCCTACGACGGGCAGTGGCGTCAGGCCGCCTGGGCGCTGGTGGCCCGGGGCGCCACCATGATCGAGTACTGGCACTGGCACACCCTGCACTTCGGCGCCGAGACCTACTGGGGCGGCGTCGTCCCGCACAGCAACGTGCCCGGCCGCACCTACCGCGAAATAGCCCGGCTCGGCGCCGAGTTCACCGCCGCGGGCGAGACGGTGGCCGCTCTGACACCCGACAGCGACGTGGTCTTCCTCTACTCCGCGGCCGGCAAGTGGCTGATGGAGAAGCAGCCGCCGCTGGCCGACGCGGACGGCCGTCCGGACCCGCGCGCCTACCGGGAGATCTTCGACGCCTTCTACCGGGGCGCCTTCGACGCTCGACTCCAGGCACGCCTGGTCCACGATCAGCAGATCCTCGACGGCGCTCCGGGCCAGGACAGCCCGGACCCGGAGCGGTTCGCCGCGCAGCACCCGCTCCTTGTCGCCGCGGGCACGCAGGTGGCCGACCGGCGCCTGCTCGACTGGCTCACCGCCTACGCCGCCGCCGGCGGACACCTCGTCCTCGGGCCGCGCACCGGCTACACCGACGAGGAGGGCCGCGCCCGGGAAGAGGTCGCGCCCCCGGTCCTGTCCGAACCCGCGGGCGCCGGTTACGGCGAGTACAGCAACCTCGACGCGGACATCCCCCTGACCTCCCCGGCGGACAGCGGATTGAGGCTGCCGGACGATGCCACCGCGACCCGATGGGCCGAGGGGCTGGTGGCCGCCGACGCCAAGGTCCTCGCCCGCTACGAGCACCCGCACTTCCGGCAGTTCGCGGCAGCGGTTACCCGCCCGTACGGCACGGGACGCATCACCTGCGTGGGCACCGTCCCCGGCGTCTCCTTCGCCAAGGCACTGTTCGAGTGGGCGCGCCCCACGGCGCCACTCTGGAACGCTCTGCCGGACAGCGTCACCGTCAACAGCGCGACGAACACCAACGGCGAGCGCGTGCACGTCGTTCACAACTGGTCGTGGGAGCCGCAGTCGGTCACCGTGCCGGTCGACCTGGAAGACGTACTCGCCGACCGCACGTTCCGCGCCGGCGACGCCATCGAGCTGGGCCCGTGGGACGTCGTCGTCACCGTCGCGCCGTGAGCGCCCAACTCGGATTCGACAGAGCGGAGTTCACTCCATGACCGGATGGCCCAACCCGCTGATCCCCGGCTTCCATCCCGACCCGAGCGTGGTGCGCGTCGACGGCGTCCACTACCTGGTGACCTCGACGTTCGAGTACCTTCCCGGCCTGCCGGTGTACCGCAGTACCGATCTCGTCGACTGGGAACACATCGGCAATGTCGCCGAGCGCCCCGAGCAGGTCGCGGTCGGCTCCGTCGCCACCGGAGCCGGCGTGTTCGCGCCCACCATCCGGTACCACGACGGGCTCTTCCACGTCATCGTGCGCGTGGTCGGCAGCCCCCGGGGCTGCGTCGTGTTCACCGCCCCCGATCCCGCGGGGCCGTGGAGCGACGGACTGCCCCTCACGGGCGTCGACGGCATCGACCCGGACCTCGCCTGGGACGACGACGGCACCGCCTATGTCACCTACTCCGGGCTGCGCCTGTCCGAAGAGGAAGCGGGGCGCCACCACGGCATCGAGCAGGTCCGGGTCGACCTGGTAACGGGCCGGGCCCTCGAAAGCCCCCGCTCGCTGTGGTCCGGCACCGGGCTGCGCTTTCCCGAGGCCCCGCACCTGTACCGGCACGGCGACCACTGGTACCTGGTCATCGCCGAGGGCGGCACCGAACGCGGCCACGCGGTCAGCGTCGCGCGTGGACCCTCCCCCGCAGGACCGTTCACCGGGCACCCGGCCAACCCGCTGCTGACGGCGAGCGGATCGCCGCGGCAGATCCAGAACACCGGGCACGCAGATCTGGTCGAAACCCCCGACGGCGGCTGGGCGGCGGTCCTGCTCGGAGTGCGCACGATCGGCGAAGCGCAGGCATTCTCGCCTTTGGGCAGGGAAACGTTCATCACCGAGGTCACCTGGACCGCGGACGGGTGGCTCACGGTCAACCCGGTCGAACTCGCCCCTCGGGCCGGCACGGAGAACATGGTCGTTTCCTTCGTGGACGAAACCGCACTCGACGATCCCGGTTGGCTTGCCGTCCGGACGACGCCGCGGTCCCTCGCGCGGGTCGCTGACGGCAGCCTGGTCCTGGAGGGGCGCAAGGCCGGCCTCGACGACCCGCGGCCGGTCTTTGTCGGCCGCCGCCAACGCCACCTGAACTGCACCGTGACGATCACGGTGGATGCGTCCGACGGAGTGGGCGGTCTGGCGACGCGCTACGACGAACAGCATCACTTCGGGCTGGAGGCGAAGACACAGGACGGCGCCACGCTCGTGACGGCGTGGGGTGCGGTTGCCGGTCTGCGCCAGGAGTGGCGCGGAACGTTCCCCTCCGGGCCGCTGGACCTCTGCCTGGAGATGCGCACGCCCGCGGGGCAGGCCGCACGCGAGGACCGGATCCGGCTGCTGGCCGGCGGCACGCTGCTCGCCGAACTGGATGGGCGGTACTGGACGATGGAGACCTGTGCGTCGTTCACCGGGCGGGTCATCGGGGTCTACGCCCGCGAGGGCACGGTGCGGTTCAGCGACTTCCGATACGAGGGCTGGGAACTCCTGCCGGTAGCGCAGTGACTCACTCGCAGGCCGAAGACCCTCCACTCGTCCTGCTTCACGATCCCGGATTGGATCATCCCGGTGAAAGACCACTTCATCCACGCTGCCACCGGCCAGCTGATAGCGAACTCGCCCCGTCCCGGTTCCCGGTACAGACCGATCAGACCGGCGCTCCGGTAGACAACCTGAGCCCGTTCTGCGAGGCCAACCGGAACGCCGACGCCCCCGCGTTCGCTGCCTTGATGGAGCATCCCGCGCGCCCCGGACGAGGGGCAGGGCGTGCGCGCAGCTGACCTGTGTGCTGGGCTGCGGACGGCTGTCCGGCGCACGGCGTCGACCGGCGCGGCCATCCCGGTCGGATTCATCGGCAGCACACCCCGTCCGTTCACCCATGTACTGCCCGCATTGCAGATCTCACCCGCATCGGAGGACCCATGACGTCCCTTGCCCCCTGGCGCCCGACCGAGATCACTCTCGTCGCCGGGCGCGACCATGCCGAGCCCTACACGGGAGTGGAGGTCTGGGCCGACTTCACCCACCACCCCAGCGGAACGGTGCTGCGCCGGCCCGCCTTCTGGGACGGTGGGCGCACATGGCGGATCCGGTTCGCCTCGCCGCTCGCCGAGGGTGAGTGGACCTGGCGTACGTACGCCGACGTGGACGATGCCGGTCTGGCGGGAGTCACCGGCGAACTCGCCTGCGGAAAAGGGGAGGTGGCGGATGAGGGCAAGTTCGCGCGGCACGGCTTGTGGAGGATGTCCGACGACAGGCGCAGCCTGGTGCACGCCGACGGGCGCCCGGCCGTGCTCGCCGCCGACACCGCCTGGGCGCTGCCCTGGCGTGCCACTGAGGAGGAGGTGCGCACCTACGCCGCCGACCGGCAGGCCAAGGGCTTCAACGCGGTCCTGCTGATGAGCGTGCAGCCCGACATGGACGCTCGCGGCCCGCGCGACCGCTCGGCGGACGAGGGGTTCGCGGTGGCCTTCGCGGACCTGGCCGACGGCCACCTCAACCGGCTCGACCCCGGCTATTTCCAGTACTTCGACCGGCTGCACGCGATCCTGGTCGAGCATGGCATCGTGCCGGTGCTGCAGCCAGTGTTCCACGGATACGGCTGGAAGGGGCTGCGCACCGCGGGCCCCGGTGCCGACCCCGGTGAATACGCCCGCTACTGCCGCTACCTCGTCGCCCGATACGGCGCCGACCCCGCCATCTATCTGGTCGGGGCCGACGGCTCCGGCGAAGAGCCCTCGATCGCGGCCGGCGGCGCGGAGGTCGAGGCATGGGACGCGTACGGGCAGCCCTGCGGCATCCACTACCGGTCGCACTCGCGCGCTCGCGCCCACCAGAGCGCGGACTGGCTCGACTTCCAGTGGTGCCAGACCGGACACCTCGGGGAACACCTGCCTGCCCGGGTGGCCGACATGTGGCGCAACACCCCGGCCAGGGGCGTGGCCAACGGCGAGCCCACCTATGAACACACCGGCGAGAGCGGCAGGGCCCAAGGGTGGTGGCAGGGGCATGAAGCCTGGTCGAACCTGTGCGCCGGCGGCACGATGGGTATCGTCTACGGCGCCGCCAGCCTGTGGCCTTGGGCACACCGCGCCGACGAGCCCGGGATGCCCGAGTACTTCATGGCGCCGAGTGCGGGCTGGCGCGATGCGTTGGACTTCGAGGGCGCGGCCTACGCAGGTCTGGTCGGGCGCATCCTGGACGGCCTGCCCACCACCGGCATGGCCCCCGAGTGCGAGGCCGCCGTCGGCGGGCGCGGATTGATCGTGCCCGGGGTCCTCTACCTGCACTACAGCGAGAACGGCGGGCCCCTGATGGTCACTCCGGGGCAGCGTGACCGTGTCCCGCGCCAGTACTACGTGCTCGACCCGCGCACCGGCGAAGTCACCGGCAAGGGTGAACTCCCCGACAGCGATGACATGCTGTGGGTGGAACAGGAGGCCGGAGTGCCGCGCCTGTTCGTCTTCTGCGCTGACGTGCAGGCCTGAGCCGCGGTCATCCGGGCATCGGTGCGCTCCGTCCTCGGGCAGGCGCGTAGCGTACAGTCCGGCCCGGCTGCTACCGAGCGAGATCCGCACGAGCCGCACCAGGAGTTCCGCGTCGCACGGGGCAACAAGATCTCCTCGGCCTGTGCACGGGGTGCGGGAGCCAGCGACACGAGATCGATGCGCTCGTCCTCCCAACACACCCACGTACGGAGTGTGGGCCAGGCAGCGGAGTCGTCGAGGACTTCGGCGCAGGGTGGCGCGGCTGCGCAACGCCGTCCACCCCAGCGGCAGCCCGTAGCTACGCAGCCCGCGGCCGGCGTATCGCACAGCGACGGAGTCCGCGGAGTTCACACGGCCGCTGTCCCACACGTCGGCCTGGCCTGCGCGCAGCCGGTCTGCGGAGCTCGCGACGAGCACGCGGTAGGCACTTTGGCGCCGGCCACGGGTCGCGGAGGACATGCGCCAGCCGAGTCGTGGACGTGTCGCGTCCACACCGAGCGGTTCGGTGCGGTGCTCGACCGTCAATGCCTCCACTCTTGTGCGACCCGTCGCGGCACCCTCCGACGAGGCAACGTCCCGCGTCTGTACGGCTGTTGCCGGCCCGACCGCGCCGACACCGCCGACCACGGCGACCGGAACGGCGCCCAGCGCGGTGGCCGGCACGGTTCTGCGCCGCGCCCTTCCCGTCCACGACGCTCAGCCGGATGACGGTGAAGCCGCCGAGGGGCGGTGTGCTAGTGAGACCTCCTGGCGTCCTTGCGTGGTGGTTTCTGGGGGCGGGGCGATGGTGTTTCGCGACGTTTCACAGCGGGCTTCACCATGATCAGTAGCGACATGAGTGCGATGCACGACAGCCCGATGAGAACGACTCCGAACGCCAAGACGCGATCAGAGCCGGTGCTGGGCAGTGGGGAAACGAGGGAAGCGAAGCCAAAGTTGACGAAGCCGAGTACAGACGCGGCGGTGCCGGCCTGCAGGGCGTGTCGCTCCAGGGCGACGACCTGCACCGTGGGCATGCAGGAGCCGGCCGCGAGCAGGAAGACGAACGCGGCGACGGTGAACCCCACGACGCCGATCTCGGCCAGGGCGATGAGTACCACCCCCACCGCGGCGATCGATGCTGA
Organism: Streptomyces diversicolor; assembly: GCF_057537855.1. Lineage (NCBI taxonomy): Bacteria > Bacillati > Actinomycetota > Actinomycetes > Kitasatosporales > Streptomycetaceae > Streptomyces > Streptomyces diversicolor. The sequence goes on along the minus strand of NZ_BAAJXA010000059.1, from coordinate 29,913 downwards.
GCTCAGAGCCCAGCACAGCACTCGCTGCGGGGAGCATCGCAGCAATGCCTTGGCGGCCACCTGGGAACCCAGGGCGAACGCCGAGGCGTTGACAGCGAACACCAGCGCGTAACTCTTCGCTCCGAGCCCGTAGGTGGTCTGGTAAGCGAACGAAGACGTCGACAAGTAGGCGAACACGCCGCCGACCATCATCGCGCCGATGGCTGCCGCTCCCACCAGTCCCCGGTCGCCGAGGACCGCGATGTAGCGGTTCTTGACCGAGCCGCGTGTCCTCATCCGGGAGTCGGCATCGACAACGGCCGAGGTTTCGGGCAAGGCGGCCATGCACAGCACTACCCCGATGACCCCGTATCCGGCCAGGGTGATGAATATCCCGCGCCAGCCCACAGTCATCAACAGCAGCGACCCCAGCAGGGGAGCCACCACCGGCGCCAAACCGCTCAACAGCGCAAGCCGAGCCACGACATGCACCAGGCGCCGGCCCTCGAACGCGTCGCGCGCGACAGCGGTGGCCAGGACCGACACCCCCGCGGCACCGAATCCCTGCAGCAGGCGCCACAGCAGAAGCCACTCTGCGCTCCCGACCAGAGCGATGGCGATGCTCGCGGCGACGTGGATACCTGTCGCGGCCATCAACGGCCAACGGCGTCCGACGGCGTCGCTGAGCGGGCCGAAGAGCACCTGCCCGGCCGCCACTCCCAGGAGAGTGGCGGAGAGCGACCACTGGATCTGAGCGGCGCTGGCTTCGAGGTCCGCGGCCATCCGTGGAAAGGCCGGCAGGTAGAGGTCTGTGGTCATCGGGCCCAGCACCGCCAGGAGCGACAGTGTGGGGATCACCCCGGACAGTCGTCGAGAGCCAGGGCCCTGATCAGCACTCATATGCATCCTGGACAGGGGCGCGCTGAGCGGGCTTCGAGGTCCCAAGAGGCAGACCGGTCCCCTGTACTGGCCGGTGCTGCACCGATGGATGCGGCAGGAGCGTGGCCGGGATAGCTGATGCTCCTGGCGCGCGGCCCGAAGCCGATCATGTGCCGCCCTCTCCGTGGTACCGGAAGTCGGCGAAGCGGACCGTGCCCTCCTCGGCGAACACGCCGACCACGCGTCCGGTGAACGGAACAGCGGTTTCGACCGACCAGAAGCGGCCGTCGAGTTCGGCGAGGGCGGTCTCGACGCCGTTCCCGTCCACGACGCTCAGCAGGATGAGGTCTCCCGACGGCAGCCACTGCGGATCAGCCGGTGTTGGTTCCAGTGTGGCGATGCGCAGGACGACCTCGTCGCCGACGGCCTCGGTGTCCCAGGAGTTGACGAGGGTCGGCATCGAGGCTCGGGCCGTGATGCGGGTTCCGACGCCGGACGGAGCCCGTTCGGCGACCATGCTGACGGTGAAGTTCTCGTCGAGGCGGATGCCCAGACCACCCCGGCCGTCAGCCGGGTCCACGCGGGTCTCCACCACGCTGGTCACGTGCCGTTGTCGTCGGCCCACGAAGTCCGGGCGATAGGCATCGATGCCGCCGGAGTCGCCGCGCAGGGTGAGATATCCGGGACGCTCGTCGAGGGACGCCACCGATTCGGGTGTGCGGCCCACCGCGAGCCAGCCCGGGTCCGCCAGCGCGTCCGTGTCCGTGAACCGGAAGTACTCGTCGACCGGTTCCGGCCGGGGGGCGTACGGCACCGGCGCCGTGTGGGGCCAGCCGTCTGCCCATTCGACGCTGGTGACGTACGTTTCACGGCCGAGGGGTGAGGTCCGGCCTGCCGTGCGGGTTCCCAGAAGTACCAACAGGTCTCTGCCGTCAGGTCCCGGGACGAGGTCGGCATGGCCGGTGCACTGCACCCGGCGGTCCGTGCCCGAAGCACTCAGGATCGGGTTGTGGGGCGCCCCTTCGAAGGGCCCTTCGATGCTGGTCCCGCGTGCGATGCTCACGCAATGCCCGAACCCGGTGCCACCTTCGGCGATCAGCAGGTACCAGAAGCCTCCGCGGTGGTAGAGATGCGGAGCCTCGGGCGCGGTCAGCCCCGTCCCTGACCAGAGCCGCCGCGGCTCCTCCAACGCCTTGCCGGTCTCCAGGTCGACCCGCGCCTGGAGAATGCCGTGGTGCGCGATGACGCGCGTGCCGTCCATCTCCAGACCGCTGTACGTGACGTACGGACTCCCGTCCTCGTCCCAGGCGATGTCGGGGTCGATGCCCTGAACACCGTCGAGTTCGAGACCGTCGCTCCAGGGCCCTGCGGGATCGGTTGCGGTGAACACGAGACAGCCGCGCGTACCGGCGGCCACCGCGACGATCACGTAGTAGAGGCCCTCGTGATATCGCAGCGTCGGCGCCCAAACGCCCGCGGTGGACGGCGTCTCCGCGATGCCGACCTGCTCCTCACGCGTGGCGACGTTGCCGATGTGCTCCCACGTGGCGCAGTCGGTGGAGCGATAGACCGGGAGAGCCGGCAGGTACTCGAACGACGACGTGACCGCGTAGTAGATCCCGTCGACGATGATGCAGCTCGGGTCGGGGTTGAAGCCCGGGATCAGTGGATTGGGCAGCGCCGTGGGCTCGATCGCCCGCGGATCCGGCTGTGACGTCACGGTGATTCCTTGAACAGGTCGAGGGGGAGCGGATCAGACCCGGGCGATCTGGGTCGTGGAGAGGAAGGAGCGCTCCGGGCTCGTGAGGAGCCTGGGCTTGCCGACCAGAGCGAAGGAGCCCTCCAGGCGCCGGTCGTCCGAGTCGAAGCCGAGGAAGTACGGGACGGCTCCCGGTTCGACCGCGAATTCACGGGCCAGGTTCGTGTGCCCGAGCTGGGCGGCCGCCACCTGGAAGGTGACACGGCGTGACGCGCCCGCCTCCAGCTCCACGCGGGCGAAGCCGGCCAACTGCTGTGCGGGCTGGGCGACACCGGTGGCCGGGATCTTCAGATAGAGCTGGAGCGTAGTGGCGCCGTCGACAGTGCCCGTGTTGGTGACCGTCGCGCTGATCGTGGCCGTGCCCTCGGTGGTGATCTCCGCGTCGCCGGACAGCTCGGTGAGCGCGAAGTCGGTGTAGCTCAGGCCGTGGCCGAACGGGTAGAGAGGGGTCGCCTCCATGTCCAGGTAGAGGCGGTCGCGGCCGGGCGGCGTGGGGTTGCGGTAGCCGGTTCCGGACGGCTGGTGGTGGTAGACCGGGATCTGGCCGGTGTGCCGGGGGATGCTGTAGGGCAGCTTGCCGCTCGGGTTGACGGCACCGAAGAGGACCTCGGCGACCGCGCTCGGCCCGAACGGTCCGCCGTACGGCGCTACGACGAGCGCAGCTGCCTCGCGCACCACCTCGGGCAGTGTGTACGCGCGCCCCTGGAAGAGCACGACAACGAACGGCTTGCCGGTGGCCGCCACCGCCTCGGCGAGAGCCACCTGCCCCGCCGGCAGCGAGATGTCCGCCGAGTCGCTGGCCTCACCCTCGGTGCGGTCACCGGTGAACCACAGGCTGGCTCCGCCGAGCGCGAGGACAACGACGTCGGAGCGGACCGCGAGGTCGACCGCTCGCTGGATTCCCTCCGGATCCAGAGTCTGCGTCACCCCGGTGCCCGGTTCCACAAGGACGGTGCCGGTGAAGTCCTGGACGGCCTCGGCGAGCGAACGGGCACCGTGCCGTTCCCGGACGAACGTCTCCGGGTCGACCGGCGGGAAGAGCTCGTCGTTCCACGAGGCCAGACCCGGGTCGGCACCGATCTGGTTGCCGAGCGCGCCCTGCGACATGCGCACGATCATCTCCCGCCAGGCGGGATAGGTGTACGTCGGGAACTGCAGGGACGGCGCGTCGGCGTGCGGGCCGACGACGGCGATGGTGCGCTCCCCACCCGACAGCGGCAGCAGCCCGTCGTTCTTCGCCAAGGCGACGCCGCGCCGGGCGAGTTCACGCGAGACGTCCTCGCCTTCCCGCGCGGTGACGTCGAGGTCGATGTGCTCCGCCGGATACGGGTTCTCGAACAGACCGAGCTCGAACTTGGCCCGCAGCACCCGCAGCACGCACGTGTCCACATCCCGCTCGTCCACCTCACCTCGACGGACCGCCTCGGCGAACTCCTTGCCATAGCCGTACGGCGTGGGCAGCTCGACGTCGAGGCCCGCGTGGATCGCCATGGCACCGGCGGCCTCAGGGGTGGCCGCGGCATTCTGCCTGTTCACCACGTGCTCCAGCGTCGTGTAGTCCGACGCGACGAAGCCGTCGAAGCCGAGCGTGCCGCGCAGCAGGTCGGTCAGGATCTCGCGGGAGACACCCACGGGCACGCCGTCCACGGTCGCGTACGAGTTCATGACCGACTTCAGCCCTGCCAGCTGGATGGCGGCCTCGAAGGGGTAGGCGAACAGGTCACGAGTGCGGCGGGCGCCGCCCTCATACGCGGAGAGGTTGATGCCGCCGGAGGCGAGGCCGTAGCCGAGGAAGTGCTTGGCCGTCGCCATGACGCCCTCCGACAGGTCCTCGCCCTGCAGACCCCGGGTGTAGGCGACGCTGAGCGCGGCGGACAGGTGCGGGTCCTCGCCGTACGTCTCGTGCACGCGGCCCCACCGCGGGTCGAGTGCCACATCCATGACGGGAGCCAAAGCCTGCCGGAAGCCGACGCGACGCATCTGCTCGCGCATGACGTCCGCCATCTGCTCCACCAGCTCGGGGCTCCACGCCGCCGCCAGGCCGGTGCCGGTCGGGAACACCATGTGGCCACCGGCACAGAAGCCGTTGAGGGCTTCCTGGTGGATGAGGGCCGGGATGCCGAGCCGGGTGCGGGTCACGTACTGGCGCTGGATCTCACCCGCCATGCGCGCGAGGCGGGCGGGATCGTCGGCGGTCAGGCCGGCAACATGCCCAGGCGCGGACTTGATCGCTTCCTCGGCGCCCTCGGCCTGCGAGCCGTCCGGGCGGACCAGGAACCACGGCCAGCCGGCGGTGAGCTGGGCGCACTTCTCCTCCAGTGTCATCTCGCGCAGGAGCAGCTCGGCCCGGAGGGCGGGCGGCAGACTGGCGTCGCGGTGGTCCTGAGGGGACATGATCGAGGTTCTCCTGTTGCGTTGCGTGCGGGAAGGCGCGGGACCGTCAGGCGGAATCGTTGTTGATGAGGGCGTCGACGGTCTGTTGGAAGGCGGCGGCACCAGGGCGGAAGTCCTGGGGGATGAGCGCCCCGGCGAGTGCGGTGGCGGGCGCGTCGAGGTAGCCGGCGAGGCCGGCCGCGGCCTGAGTCTCGCCCAGCGGGGCCAGTCCTGTCTCGACGGCCGCGCTGACCACCGCGGACCAGACGGCCGGATTGTCCAGGACGTCCCGGACCGTGGTGGCGCCGGCCGACCCGTTGGAGGCTTCCACCGGGTCGGGCACCACCCAGTGGTGCTCGCCGTGGCCGACCAGGACGGTTTCGGCGGAGCCGGGAAGGCGCACCTGCGCGGTCGCCCCCACCGGCACCCGCACGTCCAGCCGGAACCGCCCGTCGGCGCGCTCCCACGCCACGCAGGCCTCTCCGTACGGCGTGAGGTGCCGCGCCGACGCGGACGTGAGCGCGGCGTTGGGCTGGGGCTGAACGGAGATCCTCCGGTAGCCCGGGGCGGCCGGCGCGAGGCCGGCGACACGCCGGTGCAGCCAGTCCGCGACCGCGCCGAGCGCGTAGTGGTTGAACGACGTCATCTCACCGGGGTTGACGGTGCCGTCGGGGAGCATGCTGTCCCAGCGTTCCCAGACGGTCGTCGCTCCCATCGTCACCGGATACAGCCATGAGGGGCAGCCGGTCTGCAGCAGCAGCCGGTAGGCGACGTCCGTGTGGCCGGTGGCGTTGAGTGCGTCGGTGACGAGCGGGGTCCCCACGAAGCCGGTGCTGATGCGGAAGCCGCCCGCGCGTACGAGATCCGCAAGCCGTCGCCCGGCCTGCTCGCGCTGCTCCGCGGTGTGCAGCAGCCCCCATTCGATGGCGAGGGCGTACACGGTCGGCGCGTCCGAGAGGATGCGGCCCGCGGCTGTGACATAGGCCCTGTTGAACGCCTCACGAACCTCGGCGGCCAGCACCGCGTACCGGTCGGCCTCGTCGTGCCGGCCCAGGACCCGCGCCGCCTCGGCGACGACCGCGGCGGAGCGGGCCAGGTGCGCCGTGGCCACCACGTCGGGGTCCGCCTTGGCCCGGAAGGGATCCTCCGGGGGAGCCGTCGGGTCGAGCCAGTCACCGAACTGGAAGCCTCCGGTCCACAAGCGGTCCGGGCCGGCGAGGTCGGCCACCTTGTCCACCCAGGCGCGCATGCTCGGCCACTGCCGCTCCAGGACGCCCCGGTCGCCGGTGCGCTGGTACAGCACCCAGGGCACGATCGCCGCGGCGTCGCCCCACGCTGCCGCCGCCGGCGCCGCGTCACGCAGTACGTCAGGCACGACGAACGGCACGGATCCGTCGGGGAGCTGTTCGGCCGCCAGGTCCTTGAGCCAGGAGTCGAGGAATCCCGAGCTGTCGAACAGGAAGGCCGCCGTCGGGGCGAACACCTGGATGTCGCCGGTCCAGCCGAGGCGCTCGTCGCGCTGAGGGCAGTCCGTGGGCACGTCGACGAAGTTGCCGCGCATGCCCCACACCACGTTCTCGTGGAACCGGTTGAGCAGCCGGTGGGAGGAGGTGAACCAGCCGGTGCGGCGCAGGTCCGACCCGATCACCACGACTTCGATGTCCTCGGGGCGCAGATCGGGTACGCCTGTCACCTCCGCGTAGCGGAAGCCGTGGAACGTGAGCGAGGGCTGAAGGATTTCCTCACCGGTTCCGGCGAGGAAGTAGCTGTCGGTGGCCTCGGCGGTGCGCAGCGGACGGGTACCGAGCTCGCCGTCCTCCAGGACCTCCGCGTGGCGCACGACGACCTCGGTGCCGGCCGCCAGACCGCGCACCCTGAGCCGTACCCAGCCCACGGCGTTCTGGCCGAAGTCGACCAATGTCCGGCCGGCAGGGGACGTCCACACCTTCTCGGCCGGCAGGACATGGCTCGCCCGGACGGGAGGCCCGTCCGGGGCCACGAGGCGGGTGAGGTCCCCCTCCACCACCTCGACCGCGCCGGTGGCCGGGCACCATCCGCTGCCGCGCCGGCGCAGGTCGGTGCGCTGGCCGTCGTAGAGGTCGTCGGCGAGAATCTCGCTCTCCCGCGCCGTCCATGTGCCGTCGGTGGCGAGCACATGGACCTGCCCGTCGGTCGTGGTGACCTCAAGCTGGGCCAGCAGCGCCAGCCGGTCGCCGTACAGCGCGCGCTCCTGGTTGAAGCCCAGGCGACCGCGGTACCAGCCGTTGCCGAGGAGAACCTCCAGCACGTTCCTGCCACTCTTGACCAGCTCCGTCACGTCGTACGTCTGGTAGCGCAGCCGGTGCCCGTAGGAGGTCCAGCCCGGTGCGAGCACCAGGTCGCCGACGCGCCGGCCGTTGAGCGTGGCGACGTACACGCCGTGTGCGGTGGCGTAGAGCCGAGCCCGGCGGATCTCGCCGGGCACTTCGAGCGTGCCGCTCAGGACCGGTGCCGGCATGCGCAGACCGCCGATGCCGACCGGGCTGACGAAGGCCGCGGTCCAGTCGTCGGCCTCCAGCAGGCCCACTTCGACGACCGACCGTTCACTCCACTCGCTCCATCGGCCCTCGCACGCCACCCGGACCCGAACGGCGGCGTGCTCCCGGGAGACCAGAGGGGATGCCGGCCAGGGCACCAGCACCTGCTCGGTGCTCTCTACCTGGTAGGTCATGGCGGTCCCACCGCGCAGCACCTCAATCTCGTACGCCGTCTGGCGGTAGCCGGCGTCCGCCCGCGGGACCGACCACGACAGACGGGGTGAGCCCGTCCCGATACCGCGTACCGGCGAGGTATCGGTGCGGCGCTCGAACTGGGGTGCGCAGGGAGCAGCAGCCACGACCATGCAAAACTCCAGAGTTCTTGAGCATTGAGTGACCGGTCCCGGGGCGGGGCGACAAGGCTCCGCGCGGAACGCCTGCCTCGCAGGCGGAGGGCCTCATGACGGGCCGGTGTTGTGTAACGTTCTACGTAGCGAGCGTAAGGAGCGGCCCGAACGCATGTCAAGGCACCGGAGGCGTTGAACGATGGGGAAACAAGGAAAGGCGGCGCTTGTAGCATGTCGGGGATGGACAACAGCTCTGCCGACGCCGACCCGCGGGGCGACATGACGACCTCATCCGATGGTGACAGGCGGTCCCGCCGCAGTCGGGTCGACCGCACGGCGCAGTCCGCCGGTGTCCGCCGGGTCACGATTCAGGACGTGGCGAACGAAGCGCGGGTATCGGTGTCGGCGGTGTCCAAGGTGCTGCGCGATGCCTACGGCGTCAGCCCGGAGATGCACGCCAAGGTCACCAGCGCAATCGAGAAGCTGGGTTACCGCCCGCAGGCCGGGGCGCGGGCCATGCGGGGTCGTTCCTACACGGTCGGCATCATGCTCACGGCGCTGTCGCACCCCTTCCAGCCCGAGATCGCCGAAGGTGTCACGGACGAGCTGGAACCGACGCCCTACCAGGAGATACTGGTCACCGGCAGCAGCGCCCCAGAGCGTCAGCAGCGCAGCATCGAGGCGCTGGTCGACCGTCAGGTCGACGGCCTCATCGTCATCGCGCCCGGCATGAGCACCGCTTGGCTGGAGGAGCTCGGGGCGAGCATCCCCACCGTCGTGATCGCCCGGCACGGTGGGGCCAACGGCTATGACACCGTTGTCGACGACGACCAGGGGGGCGCGCGTCTCATGGTCGACCACCTGGTCAGCCTCGGTCACCGGAGCATCGTGCATACCAGCCACCCCACAGCGGGACTCGAAAGACCCTTCGTCCTGTCGCACACCGCTCGCTGTGACGGATATGTCGGGGCCATGAAGCGGCACGGGCTCGAACCGGACGTGATCGAGACAACGTACACGGAGGAGGGTGGCTACCAGGCCGCCGTCGAGGCGCTTTCCCGGCCGGTGCCGCCGACCGCGATCTTCGCGGGAGCCGACATCGCGGCACTGGGTGTTCTGCGGGCGGCGGAGGAGCGGGGCCTGCGGGTGCCCGAGGACCTCACGGTGACCGGCTACGACAACGTGAACGCCTCGTCCATCGGCAGGGTCTCCCTGACCACGGTCGACCAGGCCGGCCATCTGACCGGCCAGATGAGCGCGCGGATCCTTCTTGAGCGCCTGAATGGTCGCACCCAGCCCGTCCACTACGTCGTGGCGCCCCGGCTCGTGCCCAGGGGGACGAGCGCGGCCCCCGCTCGCAGACCGGCCGCACGAGCGGCCCGTGCTTCCTGACGCATGCCCGAGACAGTCGTACATCGGTGCACCCTGTGCCAGGGTGCACCGATGCTGTTAGGTCCCCGTCGGGAGCGGGTCGGCATCGGTCAGCTGAGCTGAAGGCATCCGCCCGGAGTGTGAGATCCCAGGTCATGCGTTGTCGACGCCGTAGATTGACGATCGCACTACGGCCGCGTTGCCGAAATGTTACCCCGCGGGGTTGACGCGATCTCTTGACTCGTTCACGCCCCCTCCGTACCTTGCGGCGTAGAACGTTGTACACATTGACGTCGTCCAGCTCGCGGGGCCCTCTTCCGTCGCCGCCCTGGACGGATCTGCGCCAGCCGGCACGTAACCAGGCTGCAACCCTCATCGCGCGTCCGAAGGAGCCAACCATGCGGCGCATCACCCGACCCGCCCTCACGGCGGTCACCATGACCACTGCTCTTGCCGCAATGGCCGCGCTGAGCGGCTGCACCGACGCGAGCTCCACCTCGGGGAACGCGGGGGGCAAGGACACCCTCACGCTCGGAATGAGCCAGGACATCCAGGGCTGGGACCCCACGAGCCAGCCCAGCTACCAGGGCTGGGGAGCCGCCGCGGTCTACGAATCCCTCTTCCGCTGTGACGCGCTCGGCAAGCCCCAGCCCGCCGCCGCCAAGTCCTGGACGTTCAAGCCGGGCAACACCGGCGTGACGGTTCATCTGCGCCCGGGGATGAAGTTCTCGGACGGGACCCCGGTGAACTCAGCAGCCGTGAAGACGATGATCGAATACGCCGGGAAGACAGGCGGCAGCGCCACCCGGTTCGCCGGCATGAAGGTCACCACGCCGGACGACCTCACCGCGGACATCACCACTCCGTCGCCGAATCCGCTGCTCACCGCCCGGTTGTGCGAGGCGAAGCTGGCGAGCCCGAAGTACCTGGCCGCAGGCAGGACCAACAAGGCTCCCGTCGGATCGGGCCCGTACACGCTCGACACCAAGGCGACGACCAGCGGGTCCGTCTACACCTTCGTCAAGAACGACGACTACTGGGACAGCAAGACCTTCCCGTACAAGAAGCTCGTCCTGAAGGTGATCACCAACGAGACGGCGTCGGTCAACGCCCTCAAGACCGGGCAGATCGACGGCTCACTCATCACGCAGGCGACGTACAACCAGGCCAAGTCCTCAGGGATGAAGATCCAGACGCAGAACAGCCAGGTGACCCGGCTGCTGCTGACGGACCACCTCGGCAAGAAGGTCCCCGCCCTCGGCAATGTGAACGTGCGCCGTGCGATCAACATGGTGTTCGACAAGGACGCCATCGCGAAGAACCTCTACCGCGGACTGGCCACCACCACTGCACAGATCTTCCGCCCCGGCAGCGCCGCGTACATCGAGGGTCTGAAGGACCCCTACCCGTACGACGTCAAGAAGGCCAAGGCCCTGATGACGAGGGCCGGATACGCAGACGGGTTCAGCATCGAGGTCCCGTACATGCAGGGACAGAACATGGACGCGGTGATGCCCGTCATCAAGCAGCAGCTGGGCCTGCTCAACATCAAGGTCAAGCAGGTGACCCTGTCGGGGCCGAACGCCATCAGTGAACTGCTCAGCGGCAAGTACCCGATGCCCATGTGGCAGCTTGGCAACTACGGTGACTCGCGGCTGGACATCCAGGACTACATCCTGCCCGACGGCAACTGGAACGTCATGCACCAGACGGACCCGACCGTGGCCAAGCTCTGGAAGCAGATCCTGACCGACGACACGGCACAGTCGGCCAAGGACCAGCAGGCCATCAACCGCTATGTCGTCGACCAGGCATGGTTCGTTCCCATGGCCTCGCCGGGGATGTTCTACGCCTACAACGCCAAGCTCAAGGTCCAGCAGTCCACCGACCCGAACGCCCTGCACCCCCTGCTGTGGGACTTCAAGTAGTTCCACGGGTGTGAGTGATTGGAGTCGCAGGTGTTGCTCTCTGTGCTGAAGAAGCTGGTCCGCTCGCTGGCCGTGCTGCTCGTGGTCAGCTTCTCCACCTTCGTCCTGATGTACGGCAACGGGCCGGGAATCGCGCGCGCGGTGCTGGGCACGAACGCCAGTGACGCGGACGTGAAGGCGGAGACGGCCAGGCTCGGTCTGGACGATTCGCTCCTGGTGCAGTACGGCAGATGGATCAAGGGCGTCGTCTCGGGCAACCTCGGCGACTCCTTCTTCACCGGCCAGCCCGTGTCGTCCGCACTCTCCTCCCGGGTGCCGGTGACGCTCACCCTGATCGTGCTGTCCATCCTGCTGACTGTGGTGGTGAGCGTCCTCGTGGGTGTTACCGCCGCCGTCCGCGGCGGATGGGTCGACCGGGTGGTGCAGTTCCTGGCCGTCCTGGGGGCGGCGGTGCCCCCCTTCATCATCGCGATCGGACTGGTCTTCGCCCTCGCCGTGTCGGTCCGGGTGTTTCCGGCGACGGGATATGTTTCCCCGGACCAGAGCATGAGTGGATGGCTGAAGTCGGTCACGCTTCCGGTCCTCGCCCTCCTCGTGGGATCGATCGCCAACGCGGCGTCGCAGTTCCGCGGAGCCGTTCTGGACACGCTCTCCCAGGATTTCGTCCGCACCCTGCGAGCCCGGGGGATCCCTGAGTCGAAGGTGATCTTCCGGCATGTGCTGCGCAGTGCCGCCGGCCCCGGCCTCACCGCTCTGAGCCTGCAGACCGTGGGCCTCATCGGCGGGGCGTTGATCATCGAGCAGGTGTTTGCGCTACCGGGTCTGGGTGACCTGAGCAATATCTCCGCCCAGCAGGGCGACGTGCCGGTGGTGATGGGCTGTGTGCTGGTCACCATCGTGATCGTGCTGGTCGTCAATGTGCTGGGTGACCTCGCCGCGGCGGCACTCAACCCGAAAGCGAGGAAGCGGTGACCACGACTCCACCTCTGGATACGGCCGACCTGGTGCAGCCGGCCGCCAAGGGACGTTCCCTGTTCCGACGGCTGCTGACCAATCCACAGGGCCTGGTCTGCCTGGTCTTCCTGCTCTTCGTGGTGTTCCTGGGGCTGTCCAGCCCCTGGCTGGCCCCCCACGACCCCAACATGACCGACCTCAACGCGGTGAACGCGGGCCCGTTCAGCTCCGGGCATCTCCTCGGGGCCGACTCGACAGGCCGCGACATCCTGTCCCGGCTGATGTGGGGCACCCGGCAGACGCTGGTCGCCTGCGTCGTGGTGCTCGTCGTCTCCGTGGCGCTCGGTGTGACCACCGGTCTGGTCGCCGGTTTCTACCGGGGCAGGACCGACGCGGTGTCGAACTGGGTCTCCGACGTCGTGATGTCGACACCCGGCGTCATCCTGCTGATCGCGCTGTACACGCGGACCGGGTCGAACATCATCGCCGCCATGGCCACGTACGGACTCATCGTCGCACCCTCGTACTTCCGCCTGGTCAGGTCCGTCGTCCTCGGAGTCCGCAGCGAGCTCTACGTGGACGCCGCCAAGGTGGTGGGCCTGTCCGATCTGCGGATCGTCGGCCGCCACGTCCTGTGGGCCGTTCGCGCGCCGGTCGTCATCCAGAGTTCGTTCGTCCTCGCCTCGGGCATCGCGATCGAAGCCGGTATGGGCTTCCTCGGCCTGTCGGATCCCGCCAAGGCGTCGTGGGGCGGCGTCCTCCAGGAGGCATTCGGCAACATCTACAACAACAAGGCCGGCGTCCTGTGGCCCGCGCTCCTCATCAGCCTGACGATCATGGCCCTGGTCCTACTCGGCAACGCCCTGCGCGACACCCTGCAGTCGACGGCCAACCGGAAGAGGCTCTCACCGCGCCGCCTTCGTGAGGTGATCGAGCAGGCACGCGCGTCGGCGCCGCAGCCGGCATCGGACGACCGGCCCGCACCGGCTGACGCGGTGCTGTCCATTCGTGGCCTGCGCGTCGGGTATCAGGATGGCGAGGACGGCGTGCGCGAGGTCGTCCACGGCGTCGACCTCGACGTACGGCGCGGCCAGATCCACGGTCTGGTGGGCGAGTCCGGTTCCGGCAAGTCGCAGATCGCCTTCTCGACCCTGGGCATCCTGCCGCGCGAGGCGGTCGTGCTCGGCGGCAGCATCCTCCTCGACGGGAAGGATCTGCTGGCCGACGAACAGCAGCTGCGCACGGCGCGTGGCCGGCGGATCGCGTACGTGCCGCAGGAGCCGATGTCGAATCTCGACCCCAGCTTCACGGTCGGCGCGCAGCTCACCCAGGGCCTGCGCGCGGTCAAGAAGATCACCAAGCGTGAGGCGGAACAGGAACTGCTGGCCCTGCTGGCCCGGGTCGGCATCAAGGACCCCGAGCGCGTGTTCAAGCTGTACCCGCACGAGATCTCCGGTGGCATGGCCCAGCGCGTCCTGATCTGCGGCGCGGTGGCTTCCGGTCCCGACCTCATTGTCGCGGACGAGCCGACGACGGCCCTGGACGTGACGGTGCAGGCCGAAGTGCTGGAGCTGCTGCGTGAACTGCGCGACGAGCGTGGGCTCGCCGTGATCCTCGTGACCCACAACCTGGGGGTTGTCGCGGACATCTGCGACACGGTCAGCGTGATGCGGGAGGGACGCATCGTGGAGCGCAACGACGTGGACGCGCTGTTCGAGGCTCCCACGGAGGCGTATACCCAGGAACTGCTCTCCTCGGCACGCCGTGTCGAGATCGCGGAGGTGTGAGGTGGCTGAGGCCGAAGTGGTGGCTGAGCCCGTACTGAAGGTCGAGAACCTTGTCGTCCGCTACGGCGGCCGGCGGGGCACGGGGACCACGGTGATCGACGGTGTCGGCTTCGACCTGCACGCCGGGGAGACCCTGAGCCTGGTCGGCGAGTCCGGATCGGGAAAGACGACCATCGGTCGCGCGATCCTCGGACTCGCCCCGGTGACCGAAGGCTCGATCACCTTCCGCGGGGAGCCGGTCAGCAACATCTCGCGGGCACGCCGACGGAAGGTCGCCCACGACATCCAGGTCATCTTCCAGGACCCCTACTCCTCGCTGAATCCCTCGATGACCGTGGAGAGCATCCTGGTCGAACCGCTGATCGCCGCCGGCGTGGAACAAGGCCGGACGCGGGTGCGGGAACTCCTGAACGCCGTGGGCCTGCCCGCCGACTCCGGCAGCAGGTACCCGAGGGAGTTCTCCGGTGGACAGCGGCAGCGCATCGCCATCGCGCGAGCCCTCGCGCTCGAACCCTCCGTCATCATCTGCGACGAACCCACCAGCGCCCTGGACGTGACGACTCAGTCCCGGGTGCTCACACTCCTGCAGGACATCCAGCGCAACTCGGGCGTCGCCTACCTCTTCATCAGCCACGACCTGGGCGTGGTCAACGAGATCAGCGACCGGATCGCCGTCCTCAACCAGGGCCGGATCGTCGAGATCGGCAAGGCGCAGGACGTCGCCAAGTGCCCTCAGCACCCCTACACGCGCACGTTGCAGATGGCGGCCCCGATCGCGGACCCGAAGAAGCAGCGCCTGCGGCGTGCCCGCCGGTTGGCGGCGAACGGTGCGGAGGTCTCCGAACTGGAGAAGAGCTCATGAGTCCGCCCGCCCGGCTGCGTCCGGTGCCACGCGCCGGGCGGGTGCGTACGCCCTGCACCGCCGCCCCGACCTCTTGGACGGAGAGGTAGGGCACTTCGAACTCGCCCGGCGCCAACGGGCGGCCGCTCGCATCGTCGGCCGGCTGTCTCTGAGGCGCGGGGGGCGTCGGGCCGTTCGCCGGCCCGGCCGCCGGTGCCTGCCGAGGAACGGAAGCGACCGGGCGCGTCCCGCTCCCGGTCCGGGAACAGCCATCCGGCTCCCCGGCGAACTGCACCGTTTGGATCGTGTTCCGCAAGCTCAAGCCGAGAAGGCGGCGAAGCGCCGCCCCTTCGAGTACCACCCTTCCCCGCGTTGCGCACTGGTGGCCGGGAGGAACCTTCATCTCATGCGCGTGATCATCAGATCTCTGCGGGCTCCCTCTCGTCGACCCCAGCCCTTCGCCCGACTCACGGACAGGAAGTCGATCATGAAGCGTGTGTCCCCGACGCGCAGAACCCTGATGCGCGCGGCCCTCGGAACTGTTCCCGCGGCCTTCATTCCCCTGACCGCCGCCCCCTTTGCCGTCGCCGGACCCGCTGCCCCCGGCAGCACCGCCGACGCCCGCCGCGGCTCCGGCTTCGCCATCCCCGAGCCGGCGTTGAGCCGCCCGCTCGGCCGCATCGCGGACGGAGTGTGCGACGCCTCCGTCTCCCAGGTCTGCGACGGCAGCCGGCCACAGGGACCGATAGAGGCCCTCAAGGGCGCCTACCCTATGAGCGTCCCGGGGCTGGGCATTCCCCTGGGCGGCGTCGGAGCCGGATCTTTCATGGTCAATCAGTCCGGCACCTTCGGACCCTGGAACTTCGGCGGTGGGCAGAACGGCGACCGCTGGCAGAACCGGATCCTGCCCCAGGCGGCATTCCACTTCCGTGAGCGTGTCGGAAGCGGGCCCGCCACGGTCCGCACGCTGGCCACTGCCGGCCCGCGCAACACCGGATCACTGGGACCCGTCGCCGACCGCTCGTGGGGAAACCCGTTGCCGGCTTGGACTCTGCTGGAGCCTGGCGAGGGAACCTACAGCGCGCTCTATCCGTTCGGATGGATCGACTACAACGCTTTCGAGACGGACGTCTCTCTGCGGTTCTACTCACCGATCGTGGCGGGGGAGGACCGCCGTACCTCCCTGCCCGTGGCCTACTTCGACGTCCACCTCACCAACCGCTCCACCCAGGCGGCGGACGTGTCGGTCATGTTCACCATGCCCAACGCGCCCGGCAACGTGGGAGGCACGCCCGCCACCGTCCGCAAGGGACTCTCCAGCCGCGTGACAACCGACCGGACCACCGGCGTCACCGGCGTCACCCTCAGCTCCGACGACCCGTCCAACACCGCGGACGCCTACAAGTCCGAGTGGACCATCGCCGCGAAGCCGGCCAAGGGACAGAAGGTCACCTACACCACCTCCTGGAACGGCGACGGCAACGGATCCGACGTCTACAAGCCCTTCCAGAACAGCGGCGCTCTCGGTAACGCCCGCATCGACGACAGCGCCTCCGCGGGTGCCATCGCCGTCCAGGCTCATCTGGAGCCGGGCCGGAGCGCCGTCGTACCCTTCGTACTGACCTGGGACTTCCCGCAGATCACATACGACGGCAACCAGACGATCTGGATGCGCCGCTACACCAACTTCTACGGCGCCCGGACCACCGACCACACCAACGCCGCCGAGGGTGGCTACAACACCTACATCCCCGGCAGCTACCCCTTCCACCAGAGCTTCGCCATCGCCAACGACGCGCTGGACGACCGGGACAAGAACCTGCGCGCCGTGCACTCCTGGTGGAAGGCGATAGCGGGCAACACCGCCTACCCCGCGCTGCTGCGCACCGCGGGGCTGAACCAGCTCAGTCAGGTCGCGTTCAAGATGCCGCTCTGGGAAGGCGGCCTTGTCTCCAGCGCGGCCACACCCACGGGCGGCACGCGCGCGGGCAGCAAGACGCCCGGCACACACCTGTACTGGTCACCGGACTCGGCCGCCGGCGGAAACAACGGCATGGGCAGCGACGTCGGTTCCTACGGTTACATCGCCTACAGCTACCTCTTCCCCAGCATCGAGCGGGACCGGCTGCGCGCCGTGGCCGAGACCGTCATGCTCGACCCGTACGGCAACCCCGGCGACCCCGACGTGAACAACCCGTGGATCACCTTGGCCAAGGGCACCGAACCCAGGCCGGACAACCAGGAGTTCATCGACCGCCCGGCCAAGCGCCTGTACCGCATGTACGCGTACGCCCGTTTCCACGGAGACGGGGACTTCCTGGAGTCCGTCTACCCGGCCATGAAGCGCATGATGGCGTTTCTCCAGGCGCTGGTGCGCCCCGACGAGAACCTTCCGCGTACTCGGCTGACGCCGGACGGCGCCATGCTCCCTGCGATGCCGAACACCTACAACAGCATCCCCGGGCTCGGCCGTGACGTGTACAACTGCGGCCTGTACCTCCTGGCTCTGGCCATCATGGTCAAGGCGGGGCGGCGCCTGGACGAGGACGAGGCCACCGTCACCGCGTGGCAGCGAGCCTTCGACCGGGCCAGGACCGAGTTCGAGGACGTCTTCTGGGACGGCACCAACCAGTGGTACCGGTACACCGAGTACACGAAGGGCAGTGCGGCCCATCTGGACACCTTCTACGCCCAGCACGTCGCCGAACGCCTCGGGCTGCCGGACCTCGTCAACGTGCGCCGGTACCGCACCCAACTCACCCGGCACTACGCCCGTTTCACCGCCGACCGGGACGCGGACGGGCGCCTGCTGGGCGCACGCACCATGGTGCTGCCCGACGGAGTGACAGAGTGGCCCGCCCTCTCCAGCATTCTGGGAGTGGCCGCGCCGCGCCAGGAGATCGCGGTGTTCACCGGCACCAACTACTTCGCCGCCGCCACCTATCTCCTGGCAGGCGCCCGCTTCCACGATGCCGACCTGCGCGAGCACGGACTGGAGATGGCATCAGCGGTCTCCACCCAGATCTGGTCCGTGGACGAGAACGGCTTCGCCTTCGACGCCCCGGAAGCCTTCGGCCCTTCCAATGCCGCGATCTACAGCTACCCGGCTTACGAAAGGGTCCTCGCCGTGTGGGACACGCTCGACGCGATCGAGTCCCTGGCCACGGTGCTTCCCTCCGCGCCCCGGGCGTGACTCACCTGTCCCCACCGCGATCGAGCAGAGCCTCGATGAAACGCGGTCCTCCACCGGGGCCACGCACCGCGCAAGCTTCCACGACAGCCCAGCCGGCCGGGAACCGGGCCGGTGTGGATGGGAGCGGTCGCCAAGGTCGTCGCCCGCTACCCTGCCGCCTTCTGGCGGGACGCGGGACTCGCGGGCGCTGCTGCCAGCAGAACCGGCCCGCTGCAGCAGTTGCACGAGATGTCCGGGCCCGACGGGCAACCCGCCGCCCTGTTCGGCTTCGCACCGGCCCAGGCCGTCAGTCCCGGCTTCGAGAAGGCCATGATCGCTCAGCTGATCCAGCTCTTCGGCCCGGCCGCCGCCGAACCCGAGGCCCTTCACATACAGGACTGGAGCACCGAGCGGTGGACCGCTCCGCCGGCCGTCCACCACCTCGCCGACTACTCTCTGTTCGGCAACCCCCTCTACCAGCGGCCCGCGCTGGACGGCAGGCTGCACTGGGCCTCGACCGAGACGGCCGACCTGTACGCCGGGCACATCGAGGGCGCCATCGCCGTCCGGCCGCGGCCAGGACACAGCGCGCCGCCTTCGAAGCGACCACCGTCTGGTGGCACAGCTGGTTCAGCAGGTATGTCTCGACGAACTGGTCCTGCGGGAGCGGGGCGGTCACCTCCAGCAGCGGCTCGCCGTCGAACACCACATGGCCCTCCGGCACGGCGCGCACTTCGCCCTCGAAGGAGATGCCGAGGAGCGGTTCGAGATCCTGGACAGGACGGTGCAGGGCGTCCGCGAACTCCTCGATGTCGTCCTGCTCCACGCGGTAGCCGGCCAGAAACTCCGGGGCGGACTCCAACCCGCGGCAACCAGGAAGCCACGGCCGGATGGAAGGTCGCGGACGAAGAGGCTGAAGGTGGCCGGGGCCCGCATGTTCTCCCGGAGGTAGGACATGGCCATGGTCACTTCGTAGAGGTCGGTGGTGGTGACGTCGGACATGGTGATCCCCGCCGAGTGTCACCGACGGCGTGCTGACCGTCAGCGTGGGTCTGGGCGCGGAGAGGGCGGAGGCGAAGCACGTGGAGATTCGGCACGGGAACTGATGCTGGACCGGCGGCGGATGGCGGGCCGTGGGCCCGCCATCGTCGGGCGGTTGCGCGAAACGTTCAAGGGCCGCCGTGGCCGGCGGCCCAGCGGCGCCGTACCGCTTCTTCGTGCTCCGCCTCCTCCAACGCCAGTTCCGCTACCTTCAGTTCGTCCCGTAGTCGAGGGATCCAGTGCCGGCGCAGCGCGCGGACCCGCTGCCGAGTCCGTACGGCCTCGGCGGCCAGAAGCTCGGCGGCTGCCCGGTGCACGGCGAGTTCCGCCGCGGAACGGGCCGCCGCACGATAGGCCGTCTCGGCGTGCGCGAGGGCCGTGTTGGACGGGGTCTGTTCCCACGGGGAGCGGACGGGGTCCGTCCAGCAGAGCGCCGCCGGGTGGCGCACGCCCATCAGCGCGCCCCACCGGACGTCGACGCGCGCCCGCTCCACCGGCGCTGCCTCGGCCAGCGCGCGGTCGCCGCCGAGCAGCACGCCTCGTACCAGCCAGGTTTCCGCCTCGGCCAGCCTCTGTCGCCACACCCGGCCCGCGTCCTCAGCCGCTTGCCGTGCCCTGTGCTCCTGGTCCAGCAGGAGCCGGAGCTTGCGTTCCAGGAGGCCCGCTCCGCGAACCGCCGTGGCGAGACTGCGACGTAGCCGCAGACGCCCGGCGCGGCCGACCGGGACCCGGCGCGCCCGCGGACTCATCCTGCCTCCCGGTCCTGCGGCGGAGCGTGGGCGTCGAGCAGGTCGGCGGGAAGCATGCCGAGCTGGCTGCGCGGCAGGATCAGCAGCACCTCCCAGGCCCGGTCCAGAGAGTCGTCCAGCGACCGGTCCTCATCAGTGCCCTGCGCGAGGAACCGGCACCGGAAAGCGTCCTCCAGGTCCAGATGGCGCAGATCGGTCGGGCTGAGAGCCGACCGTCCGATCAGGTCGGCGAGCTCCCGCACCTGCCGCGACCGGGCCAGCGCGGCGATCAACTGCGCCGCGACGGCCGAATGGTCCGCGCGGGTGCGTCCCGCTCCGGTTCCCTTGCGCATCAGTCGCGACAGCGAGGCCAGCGGATCCACGGGCGGATACGTGCCTGCCGCATGCACCTCGCCGGACAGCACGATCTGGCCTTCCGTGATGTAGCCGGTGAGGTCCGGGACGGGGTGGGTGATGTCGCCCGCGGGCATGGTGAGGACGGGCAGGATGGTCACCGACCCTGGTCGGCCCCTGATGCGGCCACAGCGTTCGTAGAGGGACGCGAGGTCGCTGTAGAGATAGCCGGGGTAGGCCCGGCGGGCCGGAATCTCGCCACGCGCGGCGGACACCTCACGCAGCGCCTCCGCGTAGGCCGTCATGTCCGTCATCACCACCAGGACGTGACGGCCCTGGCCGAACGCCAGGTGCTCGGCGACGGTCAGGGCGAGTCGCGGGGTGAGCAGCCGTTCGATCACCGGGTCGTCGGCGGTGTTGAGGAACAGGACCAGTTCCCTTGCGGCCGAGCGGGCCGCCAGTCCTTCGCGGACGAACGCCGTGTCGGCGTGGGTGAGTCCCATGCCGGCGAACACGACGGCGAACGGCTCGCCTGCGCACGTGGCCTGAGCGGCGATCTGCACGGCCAGTTCCAGGTGCGGCAGCCCGGCCGCCGAGAACACCGGTAGCTTCTGGCCCCGCACCAGCGTGGTGAGCACGTCCACGGCGCCTACACCGGTGAGTACCGCCTCGTTCGGCGGTTCCCGGCGTACCGGGTTGATCGGCGCGCCGCCGACCCCCGCGTACGACCCGCCCAGCACCGGTGGCCCCCCGTCGGCTGCTTCGCCCCGGCCGTTGCACACCCGTCCCAGCCAGCCGGCACCGACCGGTATCCGCAGCGGCGTCCCCGAGAAGGCGACACGGCTGCCGGTGCGGCTCAGACCGGCCGTGCCCTCCAGGACCTGCACCACTGCTACGTCGCGGTCCACGTCCAGGACCAGGCCGTGCCGTCGTTCACCGGAGTCGAGGACGATCGTGGCGAACTCGTCCCACCCGACCCCGCTCACTCCCTCGACGAACAGGAGCGGACCGCGCAGATCCCGTACCCCCGTGTACTCGATGCCCTCGGCGTCGGTCATACCGCCTCCTTGAGCCGGGCCAGCACGGTGTCGCGGGCCGCGGTCACCGGTGCGGCCTCGTCGGGGCCCGCCGTCTCGCGCGCCCGCAGCAGCGGGGTGAAGTCGACGGCTTCGACGGCCTGCGCGGGGGTTCCGGAGTCCACCAGCTCCAGGCAGCGGTCGATGACCGTCAGTACGGCCTCCGCCAGGGCCGCCGTCTTCGCGGGGGCGCTGTAGGCGTCCGCCGGGGACAGCGCGTTCTGCTGGATCGCGGCCTCGCGCAGCAGCCGTCCGGCGAGCACACTGATCCGTTCCCGGGGCGGCAGCGCCGTGATGCCGACCAGTTCGACGAGGTCGGCCAGCCGGTCCGCCTTCGCCAGCTGCCGCGCCACACGGCCACGCCGCTCGGCCCACTCGGCGTCACCGGCCTGGGCATGGGCGGTGGCCAGCGTGGTGGCGTCCCGGGAGAAGGACTCCGACCAGGACACGGCCGGATAGTGGCGCGCGTAAGCGAGATCGCGGTCCAGGCTCCACAGGCAGCGTACGAAGCGCTCGGTGTGCGCGGTGACGGGCTCGGTGCGGTCACCGCCCGGTGGAGACACCGCGCCGATCACCGTGACCGAGCCGGTCGCGCCGCCGAGGGTGCGCACGGCGGCGGCCCGCTCGTAGAACGCGGCCAGTTGCGAGGCGAGCCCCGCCGGATAGCCTTCCTCGGCGGGGAGTTCACCCATCCGGGAGGCGAACTCGCGCAGCGCCTCCGCCCATCGGGACGTCGAGTCGGCGATCAGAACGACGTCGAGGCCCATGTCGCGGAAGTACTCGGAGACCGTCGCGCCCGTGTGCACGCCGGCCTCACGGGCCATCATCGGCATGTTGGAGGTGTTCGCGATCGTCACGGTCCGTTCGGCCAGACGACCCCCGGTACGCGGATCGGTCAGCTCCGCCAACTCCTCGATGACGTCCGCCATCTCGTTGCCGCGCTCGCCGCAGCCGACGTAGATGATGACGTCGGCGTCGCACCACTTGGCGATCTGCTGCAGCAGCATGGTCTTGCCGGTGCCGAAGCCGCCGGGCACGGCGACGGTGCTGCCACGTGCCACCGGGAAGAGCAGGTCGACGGCCCGCTGCCCGGTGTTCAGGGGGACGTCCGCCGGCAACCGCCGCGCGACTGGTCGCGGTCTTCGCACCGGCCAGGACTGCTCCAACCGCACTTCTTGGCCGCCCACCACGGCGAGCACGACGTCCGAGGGGTGATCGCCGGCCGCAGCGACCCACGTCACCTCACCCGACAGGTCCGCAGGCACCAGGAGTCGCAGTGGCACGCCCGCGCCGATCTCCCCGAGGACGTCACCGGCTGCGACCGGCGCTCCCTCAGCCACTCGCGGTATGAACGACCAGGCGCGACGGCCCGGTTCACCCGTCGTCGGTCCGCCCGCCGTGAGAAGGTCGCCGATGCCGGCCAGAGGACGCAGCAGCCCGTCGAACACGCCGCCGAGCAGATCCGGTGCCGGCCGCACCGACAGGGGACGTCCCTGGGGCTCCGCAAGGTGACCGGGGGCCAGCCCGCCGGTGTACTCGTACGCCTCAATGGTGGCCGTGTCGCCGTGGATGGCGACCACCTCGCCCGGCAGTCGGGCGGCACCCAGCATGACCAGGTCGTGCATGGCCACCGTGGGCGGGCAGGTGATCTCCACGAGGGGGCCGGCGACACGGAGGATCCGTGGCCGGTCCGCGCCGTCCGGCGGAGTGCCCGATGGGATCTGTGGCAGTGTGCGCCTGCCCGACGAGTCCGACGAAGGGTTGCCGGAGGCGGTCATGTCGGCACCCACAACCGCTCGGCTCGGACACCCAGCCGGTCCAGGGCACGATCGGCGAGGGCGTCCGCCGACAGGTCGACCCGTCGGCCGGGCACCTCGGCCGTCACCCCGCCCTCCGAGGCTGTCGTGACCTTCGCCTGCGGACCCAACAGTTTTCGTGCCGTCTCCGTGCAGCGCGGACGGAGAGACGAGTCCTCCGTGAACTCCCTTCGCACACCCGCCCGGACCGCGGCCCTCAGGGCCCCATGGACCTCGGCGCGGGCCGCGAGTTCCGCCGCCCAGGCGTCCTGGACCGCCCGCACCCGTTCCCGAGCCGCCTCGGCGGCACCGTCGGCTCTGCCGAGGTTTCGGGCCCGCTCAAGCACCGCGTCGGCCGTGGCACGGGCTGAGCGCAGGGTTTCCTCCGCATCGGCCTGAGCGCGGTCCCGTACGGCGTCGGCCGAGGCCCGTGCCGCGCGCAGCAACTCGGCGCGGACGGGGCTCAGCGCGTCCACAGGCGCGGTCATCCGGGCATCACCACCGTCAGCGGCCGGGACGGGTCCGACGCCGTCGCGGCGCCGCCCAGCGCTTCGGCGGCATCGGCCGTGAGGATCACGAGGCCGACCGTGCGGGGCAGCGTCCGCCAGGTTCGGCGGACGGCGTCCGGATCCTCCGCGACGAGCACGTCGACTCCCGCAAGCGCCAGACCGGACACGCTGGTCCGTGTGCCGATAGCGGCCACGGTAGGCATCGTCATGCCTTTCCGATCAGCAGGATCGCGACCACCAGCCCGTACACCGCGATGCCCTCCGCCAGACCGACGATCACCATCGCCCGGCCGAACATCTCCGGACGCTCGCTCAACGCGGCCAGCGCCGCGGCACCCGTGTAGGCGACGGCGATCGCGGCTCCTATGGACGCGCCGGCCACCGCGATGGCCGCCCCGATCAAGGCGGATCCGTTGACCCCACCGGACGCAGCGGCCTGCGCCGAGGCATGCGCTGGACCTGCCAACGTCGTGGCGAGGACGACGAGGGCGCCGCCCAGGAGGGCGAGGTTCGTGGCCAGGAGCCAGCGGAAGGCGTGTCTGGTCCGGCGTCGCCGCGACAGCCGGACGGCGCCGAGCACCGCGACCAGGACCGGCAGGACGATCAGCCAGGTGAGCATGGGATCACCTTCGTAGCGGGATCGGCAGGCTCCGTCGGGGGAACGTGCCAGGGACGGAACGGGCGGCCCTCCGTCTCGAAAAGCCGATAGAAGAGTTCGTAGAACTCCAGCCGCAGCGCCTGCACACCGGCCACCAGGGCCTCCAGACCGAAGGAGACGGCTGTGCCCACGACGAACAGCAGGGCGGCGCCCACGACCCCGGCGGCGCCACGCCCGGCCAGTCCGGTGGTACCGCGCCACACCAGGTCGGCGAGTGCGGCATGGGTCAGGCCGAAGGCGGCCAGCCGGGCGAACGACAGGGTGTTGGTGCCGGTCCGCACGACGACGTCGAACAGCCGCACCACCGTCTCGGCGAGTCCCGCGCCGCCGCCCGCAGTGGCCCGGAACAGGCCGAACGCCACCAGCGCCAGCCCGGTCACGGCAAGAGCGGCTCCGGCGACGGCCGGAGCCTGCCGGTGCAGGACCAGGCCCGCCGCGGCCAGAGCGAGGCCCAGGTAGAACAGCAACCCGGCACAGCCGGACGCCGCGTACAGCGCCGAGCCCCAGCCGCCCTCACGCACCCGGTTCACCGCCCCGGCGGCGTGTGCGAGGGTCAGCAGACCGGCACCGAGCACGACGGCAGCGGCCAGCAGACGCGCAGGATTCTCCAGCGGGCTCAGCCACAGCACCGGCAGCAGCCCCGTCGGCCCGAAGAACTCGCCGTAGGCGGCCCCCGCCACCATCGAGGCGACGCCCGCACCTGCGAGGAACGGCCACAGCCGGCCCACCCCGGTCAACCGACGCGGCCACCCGAGGCGCAACGCGACTGCACCGAGGACCAAGAGCGCCCCGTGCCCCACGTCGCCGAACATGATCCCGAACATCGCGACGTAAGCAAGGCCCGCCGGCCACGAAGGATCGATGTCCGCGTAGGCGGGTGTCCCGTACGTCGTCACCAGCGGGCTGAAGGAGGCGGCCCGGCCCCGCCGCAGCAGTGTCGGCGGATCGGCTCCGCGCGGGGCTGGCAGCGGCAGCAGCGCACCTCCCGCAGCGGCCAGGCGGCCGGCGACGCGGGGTACCTCCGCGGCCGGGCACCACCCGGCCAGCGCGGCCACCTCTCCCTGCCGCACCGCGCCCTGCGCGCGCTCCTCCAACTGGGCCTCGCCCGCGAGCAGTGCGACGTTTTCACGGCGTTCGAGCAGGTCGAGGTCGGGCGCGGCGGAGGACAGCACGCCGGGGCGCTCCCGGTAGTGGATGCCGAGGACCATGTGGTCGGCATCGTCTCGGAGTCCGACCTGCTGGCCAAGGTCGCCTTCGAGGCATCCGGTCACCGGCCCGGCCGTATCGGCAGGCTGCGTGAGCGCCGGATCCATGGCAAGGCCCGTGGCGACCTGGCCGCCGACCTGATGACAAGTCCCGCGATCACTGTGCTCCCGGGCGCGACCGTTGCTGAGGCGGCCTGGCTCGCCGCGCTGTCCCGCCTGAAGCGGATGCCTGTCACCGACCGCGATGGCCGCCTGGTGGGCGTTGTGCGCCGTGACGCGCTGCTGCAGTCGCTCATCAGGGACGACGCCGCTATCCGCGGGGAGGTCGAGGCAACGATGGCAGCGTGCTGCTCACCGGGCGACCGGGAAAACGTGGAGGTGGCCGTGCACGACGGCATGGTGGAGCTGACCGGCCGGATGCCCTCGGCGGCGCTGGCCCGCGTGGTGGCGGAGGTAGGGGAGATCGCCGACGTCGTAGAGGTGAAGAATCTGCTCACCGCCGTCTGATCCCGGCCGCTCTCAGCGGGAAGAACGACCCTTCACTTCGTGGGAGCCGTGCGGGCCGGTCTCGTGCTCGTCCACGTGGGAGGCGATGACCGCCGCCTGGACGCGGCGTTGCACGCCCAGCCTGGCCAGCAGCCGGGAGATGTGGTTTTTGACGGTCTTCTCCGACAGGTACAGCTTCTTGCCGGTCTCGCGGTTGCTCAGACCGTCGCCGATCAGCGCGAGAATGTCGCGTTCTCGGGGCGAGAGGTCGGGCCAGTTCCGGAGGCGCCCGAAAGCCGGGCCGCAGCCGAGTGGGCGGCTCGCGAAGCGCTGCTGCGTGGCCTGCCTCTGAAGATCGTGCATGTCCAGGAGCCGACGCCCCGGTACGCCGCCCGGACACCGTTGCCGGACCCGGCTGCGTCACCCGGGCATCGAGGTGATCACCAAGCGGCTCACGAGGATCGTGGCCGATGTCCTCTGCGAGGCGGCAGGCTTCGCCGAACTCCTGGTACTGGGCTCGCGGGCACTCGGTGTAGTGCAGGGGTTCATGCTGAGGGCCTGCGTGAGGATCTGGCGGCCTTCCTGCACCACCGGCTGCTGGCCGAGCAGTGGCCCGTTCTGCGTCGCCTGGTCAGTCCCTGCATCCGTGAGGTCTGGGAGCACGCCTTCCCTGAGCTGCCCCGCACCGCTCCGGCCGACACGACGGCCGCGTGGAGCTCACCCCGCTCCATGAGCGTCTCCTTGCCGATATCCTCGATCTCGGCTCTCCCTATCCTCTGGTCCTCACCGGCGGATACGCTGTGCAGGCCCATGGTCTGGTCGAACGCGTCAGCCGTGATCTCCACGTTGCCACCGAGAATCCCGCTCCGATGGACGAGATCGTCGCTGCCCTCACAGCCGGCTTCGCCGCGCGTGGCCGGCGGACCACACATGTCCAGACCGACCCCCTCAGCGGCCGGTTTCTTGTCATCGCCCCGGATACCGGCGAGCAGTGCGAGGTCGACATCCTCAAGGAGGCATTCTGGGCTCCGCCCGCCCAGACCCCCCTACGGTCCCGTCCTCTCCCTCGACGACGTGATCGGCACCAAGGTTCGCGCGCTCGCCGACCGCGGGACCGTCCGCGACCTCATCGTCCGGGCCGCCTCCCGACACCGCTCTACCGCCGATCTCGAATCTCTCGGCCGCCGCCGCGCCCCCGATGAGTTCAGCCTGGAGAATCTCCGTGACCGGCTCACCGGTGCGGACTGGTACGAGGATGAGGACTACGCCGCATACGGGCTCACCTCCCGGCAGATCGACGAGCTCAAGATGTGGGCGCTGACGGGGGCGGAGGACCTGGGGGCGCGGATCCACGACGAGAACGCCTGACAGGAGACCGCAGCCCTCTCACGTCGGTTGATCACGCGCTCGAACATCGCCCGCCGGCGGGCAGGGTCTGCGCTATGGCCCGCGGCCACCGCACGAACTTCACAAGTCCACACAACCCCCGATGATCAAACGGTGGCCGCACCCCGTTCCCAGCCGGGGGGTGCGGGCCCGGACACCGGACGACAGGGGATGGTTATTCGCCCGTCCACCGGTTGCGGTCATGGTCTAATCGCCGGATGACGAAGATCGAATCAGGGCTGATACGACGTTGGCTGAACGGCTGGACCGTGGCCCGCTCCCTGCCCGAGGCCGAGCCGGTCGAGTCCGCCGGGGACGGCCTGCGGTCCAAGTGCGACCAACCCGGCCGCGAGGTCGAGGTGTTCGCGCTGCGTGCGGACGAGGAGCCCGAGTCCGTGGCACGGCTGGCGGCAGCCGTCGCCGCCACGACGCAGACCACCTGGCTCACCGTGCCTACGCTGCGCCCAGGCACCGTCGAAGCCGTCGTCGGCTCTGCCGGACTGGAGGTGCTCCACCGCTCCGAGTGGTTCATGACGACCGATCTGACCGAGCACCCGCAGCACGCGCCCGCCGCGCCGTACGAGCGCGAGGTCCGCACGGAGGGACCAGTCACGGTCGTCTCCCTCCATGACTCCTCCGGAGAGGTGGCAGCACGCGGCACCATCGCCGTGGTCGGCGCCGATGCGAT
The DNA here is from genome assembly GCF_057537855.1 of Streptomyces diversicolor. Taxonomy (NCBI): domain Bacteria; kingdom Bacillati; phylum Actinomycetota; class Actinomycetes; order Kitasatosporales; family Streptomycetaceae; genus Streptomyces; species Streptomyces diversicolor. The sequence goes on along the minus strand of NZ_BAAJXA010000059.1, from coordinate 2,080 downwards.
CGCCGACCGCATCGAGACGCACGCGGCGCACCGGCGACGCGGCCTGGGCCGTGCGATGATGAGCGCCCTGGCGGAGGCCGCCGTGTCCCAGGGTGCCCGTACCGGTCTTCTCATCGCCAGTGAGGAAGGCCAGCGTCTCTACTCCTCGCTCGGCTGGCGCCACGAAGCCGACGTCCTGATCGCCCGGGGGCCGGTGCTTCCCTCCAACCGGTAGGACTGGCTCACGCCGGCCGATCCGCCTTACGCACGGCGCACTCCCGCGGATCCTCCGAGCGAAGATATCCGGATTGCAACAGCACGGACTTCCCGGCCTCAGCGCACACAACACAGCCATGATCGAAGCAGTCGCCGGCCTCCCGCCGATCGTCGCGAGCGGCGACCTCTTCGGCATCCACCCTCACACCGCACACAGGCGGGCTCAGTATGCGCAGGACAACTGGGCGGACTACCTCGCGGCCTGCGAAGCCACCGAATAGCGCAGGGGCAAAACACTGCCTCGTAGGACGGCAGTGTGGAAGCGGCGGAGTACCGGGTGTGGGTACGCGCGCCTGAGCACATCCGGCTGGTCGACGGCGTCGACTACGACCAGGTCGCCACCGAACGCATCGAACCGCCGCCGCAGCCGGTGGTCCGGGAGGTTCTGGGGGAGCACCGGCCCTCCGGGTGGGTGGGTGGCTCGTCGACCCCAGCAACTTCGTCGGCGACGTCGGGCTCGACGAGGTCTGCCCGCCGGGCGTCGACGTCGCCCGCTACCTGAACTACCACGAGGATCCGGGAGGGCTCTCGCTCGCGCTGGGGAGGGACGCGATCGCCGGCGTTCAGCGGATCGCTGTTCTGCTTCCCGATACTTGGGATGGCGGCTGGGTGCGCGATGCCGTTGCGGCTCGGGGCGTGAGCGGCACCGTCGTCCCGGCGACCGGCAAGCTGGCCCGCTTCATGCGGCCGTCTTCGTCGCGAGCCGTCCTGGGCCGAGAGCTCGGTGCGTTCCTGGCTGGCAGACTGCCGTCAGCCTCCAGGGCCAGTTCGCGTCGGGCGCGGCGTTCGCGGAGGGAGAGGATCCAGAGCAGTGGGCGCGACGGACCAGCGACCTGTTCGATCTGATCGACGATCCGACTCGCGTGCCGGCTGCGCTCGACCAGCAAGACCCCCGGGAGGTCTGAGAACGGCCTGTCGGCTCCTGAGGGGCAGGAAGCCCGGAGGCCGCTGTCGGTCTTCCAGGTCGGCGCCACCCTGCGTTGGGAGAGCGGGAGCTGACGCACGGCCAGGTGATTGAGGTACTGGTGGCGAATCGGCTGACCGCTCCGGCGCCGCTGTTCCGCGTCGGGGACTGGGCGTACTCGTGTGGGGCCGTGATGGGTCTTGGTGGAGGCCGATGCGTGTCCCGGCTGGTGCATTTACGGGTCTCATCGGTGTCTTGCTGGGGGTTTCGGCGATCAGCGGCGTTGTCGCGTCCGGCCGGTGGCAGCAAAACGTCTCCTCAGAGGTTGTTTTCACGTTCAATGTGAGCTTCATCCTGCATTTTTCGATGGGAGTTGGTCGTTGCGCTGGGCCTGGTGGAGTGGATGTGGCGCATGTGCTGCAGGGGGTGACGCCTGGGACGCAGTGCGGCTTGCGCCTGTCTCATCCAAGACGCCCGTCGTGCGGCCCGTGCTTCCGCTGCTTGCGGTGCACGCCTGGGCGCACGCCCTCGGACGGCGGTAGGTCCAGGTCATGGCCGAACGTCGTGCGTATCCGAGTGATCTGCCCGATGCCCGCTGGGAGTTGACCGAGCCGGCGCTGTCCGCCTGGCGGGCCGAGCGGCGTCGCGGCACATGACCCTGTCCATGGCCGCCCTCGCCGCACTGACCACCATTCGCGCCCAGGAACTGTCAAAGGGGGCAACGATCTTGGACAAACCCGCCTGATACCCCTGTCCATCGCGGAGATCCGTCGCCTGATCGGGCTGCTCCTCCACCCCCAACGCCTCACCCCGACGCACCATCTGCACTGGTCATGCTGGAGACGGCTCAGTCAGACACGCGCTCGCCGCAGCCACTACAAACGCCGAGGCCAAACCCCATAACTGTGATTGCAGTACTAG
>NZ_BAAJXA010000058.1:0-51898 GCF_057537855.1 Streptomyces diversicolor | reverse complement strand
CACGGAGGGCCGGGCTCGCTGAACGGACGTGCCGGGGGCCGTCTCGCCGACGGCCGCCGTGCGGGCTGCCCGGGTTACTTGATCTTCGTGCCGGCCGACCGCAGGTGCTGCGTGGCCTCCACGACGCGCCGGGCCATCGACGCCTCGGCCAGCTTGCCCCAGGTGCGCGGGTCGTAGGTCTTCTTGGAGCCGACCTCGCCGTCGACCTTCAGGACGCCGTCGTAGTTCTTGAACATGTGGTCGGCGACCGGACGCGTGAAGGCGTACTGGGTGTCCGTGTCGATGTTCATCTTGACGACGCCGTTCTCCAGCGCCGTCAGGATCTCCTGCTCGGTGGAGCCGGAGCCGCCGTGGAAGACGAAGTCGAACGGGCCGGGAGAAGCGGCCTTGCCGAACTTCGCGGCGACGCCGTCGTTCAGCTCCTTCAGCAGCTCGGGGCGGAGCACCACGTTGCCCGGCTTGTACACGCCGTGCACATTGCCGAAGGACGCGGCCAGCAGGTAGCGGCCCTTCTCGCCGAGACCGAGCGCCTCCGCCGTGCGGATGGCGTCGTCGACCGTCGTGTACAGGGAGTCGTTGATCTCGTGCGAGACGCCGTCCTCCTCGCCGCCGGTCGGGGTGATCTCCACCTCCAGGATGATCTTGGCGGCGCGGGCGCGCTCAAGGAGTTCCTGCGCGATGGCGAGGTTGTCGGCCAGGGTCTCGGCGGAGCCGTCCCACATGTGGGACTGGAACAGCGGGTTCTGCCCGGCCTTCACGCGCTCGGCGGAGATCGCGAGCAGCGGCCGCACATACCCGTCGAGCTTGTCCTTCGGGCAGTGGTCCGTGTGCAGGGCGACCGTCACCGGGTACTTCTCGGCGATGATGTGCGCGTACTCGGCGAGGGCGACCGCGCCCGTCACCATGTCCTTGCTGTACTGGCCGCCCAGGAACTCGGCGCCACCCGTGGAGATCTGGATGATGCCGTCGCTCTCCGCCTCGGCGAAGCCGCGCAGAGCCGCGTTCAGGGTCTGGCTTGAGGTGACGTTGATGGCCGGGTAGGCGAACTTGCCTGCCTTCGCCCGGTCGAGCATCTCGTTGTAGACCTCGGGGGTTGCGATGGGCATCTGTCCGCTCCTTGAGTGTGCGGGTCGGCGATCTGCGTACTACGGCCCTGACCTAGACCTTGGGGGTGACGTCATCGTCGTCCCCATCTTTCCAGACATGAACCCCTGCTCGGCGCCCCCGGCGGCGCGGTCACCGGGACGTGGTCGGCGGCGCGCGTCAGTCCAGTCCCAACTCGTCCTTCGAATAGGCGAACAGGTAGGGCACGCCGGCGCCCTCCCTGATCTTCTCGGCGGCGCCCGTCGCCCGGTCCACGATGGTCGCCACGGCGACGACCTCGGCGCCCGCCTCGCGCACCGCCTCCACGGCGGTGAGCGGCGAGCCGCCCGTGGTGGAGGTGTCCTCGACGACCAGCACCCGGCGGCCCCTGATCTCGGGTCCCTCGACGCGCCGCTGCAGGCCGTGCGCCTTGGCGGCCTTGCGTACGACGAACGCGTCCAGCCGGCGGCCCCGCGCGGCGGCGGCGTGCAGCAGCGCGGCGGCGACCGGGTCGGCGCCCATGGTCAGGCCGCCCACGGCGTCGAAGTCGAGGTCCGCGGTGAGGTCCAGGAGCACCTGCCCGACCAACGGCGCGGCCTCCCCGTCGAGGGTGACGCGGCGCAGGTCGACGTAGTAGTCGGCCTCCAGACCCGACGACAGGGTCACCTTGCCGTACACCACGGCCTTGTCCTTGATCTGCTGCAGCAGCGCGCCGCGTACGTCCGTCATGCCGACCAGCTTAGAGGCGGCGCCAGCGCCAGGTGGTCGTGGCCTCCAGCGGTTCCAGCGGCGTGACCAGGCGCGGCAGGGTGTTGAGGCCGTTGGGCGGGCCGGTCTGCGGTTCGACGCAGACGGCGGCCTCCTGCTCGTCGTAGACGACGACCCAGTGCTCCGGGCTGGCCACCGTCAGCTCCAGCCGTCCGGGCCAGGTGAGGGTGACGTCGACGCCGTCGGGCATGCCGAAGCAGTCGTCCCAGGGGCCGGGGCGGGGGGCGACGCGGTTGCCGGTGGGCAGATGGTCGGCGCCGCGCTCCTCCTGCCAGGCGGGGCTGAAGTCGAGCCGCACATCCGCGCCGTCCAGGTTCCGGTGGAACCAGGGATGCCAGCCGATCTGCGCCGGGAAGGACGAGTCGTACGTCTCGACGGACATGGTGAGCGTCAGGGTGTCCTCGGACAGGGCGACGATCTGGGTGACGCGGCCGGAGTAGGGCCAGGGCTCGACCAGGTCGTACGTCATGACCGCCTCGTCGGTGCCGACACGGGCGGTGTGCCAGGCGCCGTCGCGGGCGGTGCCGTGGATGGCGTGCGGCGGGGAGTTGAGCGGCATCTGGTGCGCGGTGGCGCCGTTCAGGAAGCGGCCGTCCCTGATCCGGCCGCACCAGGGGACCATCGGGAAGCAGCCGAACCGGTCGCCCTGCCGGAGGAGTTCGGTACCGGCGATCCGGAGCCCTGCGACCCGGCCGCCGTTGCCCGGCTGCAGTCTCACTTCCGCGTCACCCGCGGTCAACGTGATGGGTTCGTTACTCACGGGACGACCCTACTGGTGCGCCCTGTCCCCATCGGCCGCAGTCCCGGGGCACTGTGGGTGGATGTGGTTCCGGGGGTCGTGGGGGGTCGATGCGGCGTCGATGCGGCGGGGGCGCGGGGTCGGGGCGGGCGCGATCCGCCACGGCGGTCCGGGACGGCGGTCCGGGACGGCGGTCCGGGACGGCGGTCGGCCGTTCTGGTCAGCGGCGTCTGCGCAGTGCGCGGCCCACCACGATCGCCGACGCCAGCGCCACGGCCGCCGCAGGCGCGGCCCACCGCAACGCCGAGCGTCCGGCAACCGTCTCCGGAGCCGGTACAGGCGCGTAACGACCGCGCGGCGGCGCATGGTCCACTTCCTCCGCGCTGCGGCCGATCATCGTCCTGCGCGCGTGTGCCGCTTCGGCGGGCGGGCCGTCGGCGGTGAAGCCCGCGGCGCCTTCCTCGTCGGCCTCGGGGGCGAGCGAGGGCGGTGGAACCTCGGTCTCGAACACGGAGGCCACGCCTTCTTCCTCGGGCCTGCTCGGGGTCTCGTCCTCGGCTCCGCCGTCGGCAGCGGCCTCGGCCTCGGTCCCCGGCTCGGGCGCGGACTCGGACTCGGTTCCGCCAGCGCCTTCCGCCTCCGCCGCGGACCCGTCCGCCTCCCGAGCCCCGGCCCCTTCCACCGACCTGGTGTCCTCCACCGACCCGTTGTCCCTCGCCGACCGGGACCCTTCCGCCGACCCGCTGTCCTCCGCCGACCCGGTCTCGCCCACCGGCCCGTCGCCCTTCGCCGACCCGGTGTCCTCCACCGACCGGGAACCTTCCGCCGGCCTGGTCTCCCCCACCGGCCCGTCGCCCTTCGCCGACCCGGAGCCCTTCGCCGACTCGATGTCCTCCGGCCCGGTGTCCCTCGCCGACCGGGAACCCTCCGCCGACCCGGTCTCGCCCGCCGATCCGTCGCCCTTCGCCGACCCGGTCTCCCCCACCGGCCCGATGTCCTCCACCGACCCGGTATCCCCCACCGACCGGGAACCTTCCGCCGCCCCGGTCTCGCCCACCGGTCCGGTCTCCCCCGCCGACCCGGTGTCCTCCGCCGGTCCAGCCCCCCGCAGAGGGGCCGGCGGCGTTTCGGGGTGGGGTGGTGCGAGGGATTCCAGGAAGCGGTTGAGCAGCCTGGTCGCCGCTGAAGTCACCGTGTCCTGAGGTAGTTCGGCGATGCGTCCGTCCGCGGTGGCCGTGCCGTCGACGGTGACCGCGGTGCCGCCGTCGGTGTCCCGCAGGCGGAGGGTGAGGGCGAGCTTGACCGTGCCGGTCCCGCGGGCCTCGCCGGCCTCGCCCTCGACCGCGAACGACCCGTCCTCGCGCGGCGAGACCCGCAGCGACCCCCGGTAGGTGATGGAGTGGCCGCCGACGCGCACCTTCAGCCGCCCGGCGACCGGATCGGCACCGGCGTCCTGCTGGAGCCCGGGAACCGCCCGGGCGATGCGCGCGGGCTCGGCGAGCGCCCGCCTCAACCGCTCGACCGGAACCGGAACCAAGACCTCATGCTCCATGTCGCCTGAGCCTACCCACGCGCGGCCGGTACGTACCCTCCTGTGCGCGGTCCCGTCGTCAATAGCGCGGATGCACCAGCGTCGACGGCGGCACCCCGGTGATCCGCGTACCGGCCGCCGCCCGGGCGTCGGCGGCGAGCCCCCGCGGGGTCAGCGTGCGCAGCCGCGGCCCGGACGGGTCCAGACGCAGCGGCGGCGCGGCGGCGCCCGGCGCGGCCAGCACGAAACCCCAGTCCTGCGGGGTGCGGGCGGCGCCCGAAGAGCTGGCGGGCCCCGCCGTGAAACCGGTGTCGCGGCCGAGGACGCGGTACGGCGAGGTGCCGAGGCCGGCCGCCCGCATCGTCGCCTCCACCGTCCAGAAGTCCCGGGGCCCGGCCGCCACCGGTCCTGCGTGCACCGCCAGCCGGCCGTCCTGGGCGAGCACCCGGCGGGTCAGCCCGTAGAACTCCTCCGAGTACAGCTTCGTACTGGAGGTGATGCCGGGGTCGGGCAGATCAGCGATCACGACGTCGTACGCCCCCGTGGGCGCCCCGCGCAGCCAGCGGAACACGTCCTGGGTCATGACGTGAACGCGACGGTCGCGGTACGCGTGTCCGTTCAGCGCGGACAGCGCGGCGTCCTGGCGCGCGAGCCGGACGACGCCCGCGTCGACTTCGACGATGTCGACCCGCCGCACGTCCGGGTAGCGCAGCGCTTCCCGCGCGGCCAGCCCGTCCCCGCCGCCGAGGACGAGTACGCGCGCGTGCGGGCCCGCCATGGCCGGATGGACCAGCGCCTCGTGGTAGCGGCCCTCGTCCCGGCCGTCGACCCGCAGCCGGCCGTCCAGGTACAGGTCGAGCGGCCGGCCGCGGGTGCCGCCGGTGAGCACGACCTCCTGGACGTCGGTCTGGACGGCGACGCGTACGTCCCCGCCGTACACCGCCTGCCGGGCGAGGCGTTCGAAGTCGTCGACGAGGACGGCGGCGAAGGCGAGGACACCGAGGACGCCGAGGTTGGCGAGCAGCAGCAGCCAGCGGGCGCGGCGGGTCAGGTCGTGGCGGAACAGGCCGAGGATCAGGGCGCCGCCCGCGAGGGCGTTGACCGCCCCGGTGAGCAGCGCACCGGTCAACTGGCCGAGGAACGGCAGCAGGAGGAAGGGGAAGGCGAGGCCGCCGACGAGCGCGCCGACGTAGTCCGCCGCGAACAGGTCGGCCACGGCGCCGCCCGCGTCCTGCCGCCGGATGCGCTGGATCAGCTCCATCAGCAGCGGCACCTCGGCGCCGATCAGCAGGCCGATGGCGAGCGAGAAGGCGACCAGCAGACAGCGGGGGCCGTTGACCCACAGGCCGCCCCAGTCGCCGGTCCAGGCGAACACCGCGTACAGCGCCATCGCGCTGCAGCCGCCGACCAGGGCGAGGCCCGCCTCGACGGCGCCGAAGGCGGCGGCCGCGTACCGGCGCAGCCCCTTCGCGGCGAGCGAGCCGAGGCCCATCGCGAAGACCATGACGGACAGCACGACGGAGGCCTGGGTGACCGAGTCGCCCATCAAGTACGAGGCGAGGGCGACCAGTTCGAGCTCGTACACGAGTCCGCAGGCCGCGCAGACGAAGACGCCCGCGAGGACCAGGAACCGTCCGGTCGCCGGCCTTACGGACAGCCGCGCGGGTCCGCCCCGGAACGGCGGGGCACTCGCAGGGGCGGGGGCGTGCGATTCGATCACTCTGCGACGTTACGTCACATGACGCGCACGCTTCGTCACCCACACGTGTGGAACTTCCCGCGGATCACGCATGGGGCGTTTATCTCGCCGCGATCGGTGCGGGGCCCTGACCGGTCTCCGCCCTGATGGGTGCGGGGCCTTGACCGGTCTCCGCCGCGACGGGTGCGTTCTCCGCCGCGGGCGCCGGCACCCGCACACCCACCCGGGTGCGTGTGGCGACGAGTTGACCGTCCTGCGGATACGCGTGCCAGGTGCGCCAGTGCACTTGACCCTCGCGGCGCTGGGCGAGCATGGCCGTGAAGGCGTACGGGCTGCCGGGGAAGACGCCTGCGAGCCCCTGGGGGTGGTCGGAGACCAGGGCGAGCAGTTCCTGGGCGCGGCCCGCGAAGGAGCCGGGCGGCAGGAACTCCACGCGGGCCGCGAACTCGTATTCCCAGTCGCCGACGCGCTTGGCGACGCCCAGCGGCAGCGGCGTGCTGGATCCCGGAATGCACGCCACCGTCTCCGAGCAGCCGCCCCGCTCCTCCTCCAGGAGTACCTGGTGGGACGCGCCGAGCAGTCTCATCTGGAGCTTCGCCCCGGTCAGTTCGAGATCGAGCGTGGCGAGGGCGGGAAGCGGCTCGCGCCCCAACGCCCAGGCGAGGTCGGCCGCGCGCGTGTCGGTGTAAGAGGTGGTGAGGGTCGTGAGCATGGGTCGGCTCCGCTAACACACAAAGAAGAAAGAGGAAGTGTGGTCCGGCACGCCTCGGCCGGCACCGGGTGATCGGCCACATCAGCCCGGTCGGACCGGCCGGCCCAGCCGGGAAGCGGGGTGTCTGCCGGACGTCCGAGGGGCTGCGTCGATGTTTTAGAGGGAATCACGAACTGTGCTGGCGCCACAGCGTTTTTACCCAACTTCGTGCGGTTTCCATCCCTCAGAGGGCTGCACAGTTCAACTGTTCAACCACGGCGTACGCCGGGCGCGTTCTTCATAGGGCCGAGCGCCCGTCGGATGCCTTCGCCCGACGGGCGCCCGGTGCGCGGCCCGGACCGCGGTTCCTGGTGCGCGGTGAAGCTCGGCTGCCCCGTGTCAGCCGCCTCCGCCGCATCCGCCCCCGCCGCCGCACGACGAGCCGCCGCCACAGGAGTGGCCGCCGCCGCACGAGTGCCCGCCGTGCCCGCCCGAGGACGAACCGCACGACGAGCCGCCCGAGTCACCGGCCCACCAACTCGCTCCGCCGGCGCCGGCCGAGGCCGACGACGAACCAGACCCTCGGCCGCGACGCTTCCTGGCCTGCGCGCCCTTGCTCGCCTGCGCCCCCTTCTGCGTCTGCGCGCCCTTCTGTGCCGGCGCGCCGTTCTTCGTCCGCGCCCCCTTCTGCGTCCGCGCGCCCACCCCGGCCCGCGTGTCCTCCTTGGCCCGCGTGTCCTCCCCGGCCCGCGTGTCCTCCTTGGCCATGGAGACCTTCTCGGCCGTCGCGTTCCCGGCCTCGCCGGCCTTGCCGGCCGTGCCTGCCTTGCCGGCCTTGCCGCCGTCGCCGTACTTCCTGCGCCGGCGCGATCCCCCCGCCGCAGACCCGATGACCAGGATCACGATCACCGCCAGGATGATGCCGAAGACCATGGCGCCACCCTCCTTCCGTTCCCCCGAAGCGACCCCCCGTGGGCGCCTCGCCTGGTGCGTGACTGCTGTGTGCACGGGGGATGCCCGGCCGCCCGCACGGCGAAAGCAGAGTTGAGGAAGTTCTGAGGGTCTTTAAGGGGAAGCGGCCCCTGACCTGCACCGCAAGGGAGTTCAGAGGCCGTCCGTGCCTCACTGGGCCGTCTGCGGGCCGTGACCTTCCCCAGAGTCACGCCCGAATTCCGAGTCGATGGCACGGCGAGCACGCTCGCGGCTGTCGCTGAGGCGGGTACCGCACGTCGCTGAGAGCGGTCCGTCCCCTACAACTCGGGGACCATTCACGGCCGTTGTGTCATTCCCAGGGGGTAGGGGAGGTGCAGCCCGGCGGGGGATCCGCATGCGTGGCCGGTTCCTGAAAGATCTTTCCTGTCCGAACAACCGACCGGAAGGATCGATATTGTGCGCAGACGACGTCTCGCGCCCCTGTTGGCCGTGAGTGTCACGGCAACGCTGGCTCCCGCGCTCGCCACCTCGACGGCCACCGCCGCTCCGGCCGCCAACCCGTCGGCTGCCGGCCCGTCGACTGTCACCCGGTCGACCGCCTCCCCGTCCGCCGCCACAGGCGCGCTGAAACGGTATGCGCTGAAACGGTATGTGAAGCAGAAGCCGCAGTGGAAGCGGTGCGAAGCCGCCTCTCCGGCGGAGTTCGAGTGCGCCACGATCAAGGTTCCACTGGACTACCGGGTTCCCGAGGGCAAGCGGATCGACTTGGCCATATCCCGGATCAAGAGCACCGCGCCCGGCAAGCGGCACGGTGTCCTGTTCGCCAACCCCGGCGGCCCGGGGGGACGAGGGCTCTACATGCCGTTGGGGATGCAGGAAAGGCTCCCCGAGTCCGCACAGCAGAAGTACGACCTCATCGGTTTCGACCCGCGCGGTGTGGGACGGAGCAGCCCGGTTTCCTGCGATCTGGAGCCGGAGGAGGAGAACTGGCTGCGGCCGTACAAGCAGGAGACGTTCGACAAGGACGTCGCCTGGGCACGCGATGTCGCGAACAAGTGCAAGGAGAAAGCGGGCGGCACGCTCCCGCACATCACCACGCGCAACACCGCGCGCGACATGGATCTGCTCCGGGCGATCCTCGGTGAGAAGAAGATCTCGTACGTGGGTTACTCGTACGGCACTTACCTGGGCGCCGTCTACACCCAGCTCTTCCCGGGCCGGGCCGACCGGTTCGTGCTGGACAGCGCGGTCGATCCGGCGCGCGCCTGGCGCGGGATGATCCAGTGGTGGGCGGAGGGCGCCGAGCCCGCGTTCGACCGGTGGACCGAGTGGGCCGCCGAGCGTTCGGAGAAGTACGGCCTCGGTGACACCCCGAAGCAGGTCGACCGGAGCTTCTGGGACCTGGTCGCGCAGGCCGACGAGAAACCCATCGAGGTAGAGGGGCAGCCGACCACCGGTGATGACATCCGGAGCGGTATGCGCGAGGCGGTCTTCAGCCCGAAGTACGCCACCGAGGCGGTCGTGGAGCTGAAGAAGGCCGCGGCCGGCGAGCCCGCCTCCGCGAAGAAGCTCACGGCGTTCGCCGGATCCGAGGGGACCGGGACGGCAGGCGCCGCCGCCGAGGTGCCGTCCGACAACATGACGGCGAGCTTCTTGGCCGTGGTGTGCGGCGACAACTCGGCCGCGTGGCCCCGCGATCCTGAGCGCTACCGGCAGGACGCCATCAAGGACAAGGGCCGTTACCCGCTCTACGGTGACTTCGCGTCCAGCATCAAGCCCTGTGCGTTCTGGGACAAGTCCGTGGAACCGGCAACCAAGGTGAACAACAAGGCCGGCTCCCTGGTCGTCCAGAACGAGTGGGACTCGCAGACTCCGCTGCCCAGCGGTCAGGCCCTGCACGCCGACCTGAAGGGCTCGAAAATGGTCACCGTCCTCGGCGGCGAGGGCCATGGCGTCTACCCGAACGGCAACGCGTGCACGGACGGCACGGTCACCGGCTACCTGCTCACCGGTAAGCTCCCCGCGAAGGACGTGACCTGCAAGGCGACGGCCGACTCGAACGCGGAGGCACGGAAGAACCAGCAGCCGGACGTGCTCCCCGGGGCTCCGCTCCCGGAGCGTGCCCCGAACCGTTTCTGAGCCCGGTGGCCCGCTACCGCATGGCCCATTGCCGCATGACCCAATGAAGACGGGGCGGGACCTTCCGGGCGTTGCTGAGGGCCCCGCCCCATCGCGCCTTGAGGGCAGAAACCCTCCCTGGCCTGCGATCCGACAGGACAAGACAAGCAACAAGCCGGACGACAAGCGACGCGACAAGCCGCTAGCAGCTCAGCGGCCCTTTCGCCGGGCCGTGTGGGCCGTCCGAGGTGGCCAGCGGCGACAGATGACGACAGTTGATGACTGCCCTTCCCCAGCTCAGAGACGGTGCCGCGAGTACCGGCGCAGGTGCCTGTCCCCGAAGGTGAGTTGAGGAAGTCCAGAGCTTCGGCGCAGGATGGCCGGCATGACCTCCAGCGCACGCCCACTGCTCAACCGCCGGCTCGCCGAGTTCGGGACGACGATCTTCGCCGAGATGTCCGCCCTGGCGGTGCGGACCGGCTCGATCAACCTGGGCCAGGGCTTCCCCGACACGGACGGCCCCGAGGAGGTGCGGGAGGCGGCCGTGCGCGCGCTGCGCGAGGGCCGCGGCAACCAGTACCCGCCGGGGCCGGGCGTCCCCGAGCTGCGGACGGCGATCGCCGCGCACCAGGAGCGCCGCTACGGCCTGGTCCACGATCCCGACACCGATGTGCTGGTGACGGCGGGCGCGACGGAGGCGATCGCGGCGGCGCTGCTCGCGCTGCTGGAACCCGGCGACGAGGTCATCGCGTTCGAGCCGTACTACGACTCCTACGCGGCGAGCATCGCGATGGCGGGCGGCACCCGGGTGCCGGTGACGCTCCGCCCGCACGAGGGCCGCTTCCGCCTCGACCTCGACGAGCTGCGCGCCGCGGTGACGGACCGCACCCGGCTGCTGCTGGTCAACACCCCGCACAACCCGACCGGGGCGGTGCTCACCCGGGAGGAGCTGTCCGCGATCGCCGCGATCGCGGTCGAGCGGGACCTGCTGGTGGTGACGGACGAGGTGTACGAGCACCTGGTGTTCGACGACGCGGAGCATCTGCCCCTGGCCACGTTCCCCGGCATGCGCGAACGCACCGTCTCCATCTCCTCCGCCGGCAAGACCTTCTCCTTCACCGGCTGGAAGGTCGGCTGGGTGACCGGTACGGCGGAGCTCGTGACCGCCGTCCGTTCCGCCAAGCAGTTCCTGACGTACGTCGCCTCCGGGCCCTTCCAGTACGCGATCGCCGAGGCGCTGCGCCTGCCGGACGCGTACTTCGAGGACTTCCGCGCCGGCCTGCAACGCAAACGCGACCTGCTCGGCGACGGCCTGCGCGCGGCCGGGTTCGAGGTCTACCAGCCCCAGGGCACGTACTTCATCACCACCGACATCACCTCCTTCGGCGAGAAGGACGCCTACGCCTTCTGCCGCGCCCTCCCCGAACGCTGCGGCGTCGTCGCCATCCCCAACTCCGTCTTCTACGACGACCCCGACGCCGGCCGCAGCCAGGTCCGCTTCACCTTCTGCAAGAGGGACGACGTCCTACGAGAAGCCTCTTCACGCCTTCAGCAACGATGACCGCCGCTTGAGCGAGTTCAGCCGCTGCGTCTCCCTGATGGGCGGAGCATGGTGATCCAATGCAAGCGGTACACACCCAAGAGCAAGATCCCCAGCCGGGAGGTCCGTGACCTGCTTGGAGCGAGGGTGCACTTCAAGGCCGACGTGGCCATCTTCGTGGCCACGACGTACTTCAGCAGGCCGGCTGAGAAGTTCGCCACGGAGAACGACATCCTCGCCGTCCATCGCGATCACCTCGGGCTATGGAACAACGGCGCCTCGCTGCTGTCGATCGGCACGGTGAACGGCCTGGGGCAAGGGGACCGGCGACATCGGGAGCGGTGGAAGGAGACGTACGAGTAGAAGGCGAGGACGGCCAGAAAACGTCGGCGCAGGCGTAGGTGGGGTGGCCGGTTCGGGTGTCCGGCGTCGGTACGCTGGCTCCCATGTCTACTGCCCCCGTTCGCGTTCGTTTCGCCCCGTCTCCGACCGGCATGTTCCATGTCGGTGGGGCACGGTCCGCTCTCTACAACTGGGCGGTGGCGCGGCAGTCCGGCGGCACGTTCGTTCTGCGGGTCGAGGACACCGATGCGGTCCGGAACAAGCCGGAGTGGGTCGACGGGATCATCAACGCGCTCGCTGCGATCGGTATTCATGGCGAGGACCCGGCCTTCGAAGGGCCGTACTTCCAGTCACACAATGCCGACCGGCACCGCGAGGCGGCCCAGCAACTGTTCGAGGCCGGCCGGGCGTACTACTGCGACTGCAGCCGGGAACAGCTGAAGGAGCGCACGGGTTCGGAGCACCTTGGGTACGACGGGTTCTGCCGGGACCGAGGGCTGGCCTTCGAGGAGGGGCGGGCGCTCCGGTTCCGGACGCCGGACGACGGCGAGACTGTCGTCGTCGACCTGGTTCGTGGGGAGCCGGCGTTCCCGAACAGCGCCATCGAGGATTTCGTGATCGCCCGTGGTGACGGGTCCCCGGTCTTCCTGATCGCGAACGTGGTCGACGACCTGGACGAGGGGATCACGCAGGTCATCCGCGGCGAGGAGCATCTGTCGAACACGCCGAAGCAGCAGTTGCTGTGGGAGGCGCTGGGTGCGAAGCCGCCGGTGTGGGCCCATCTGCCGGTGATCGTGAACGAGAAGCGGCAGAAGCTGTCCAAGCGGCGGGACAAGGTGGCGCTGGAGGACTATCTCGCCGAGGGCTTCCTGCCCGAGGCGATGGTGAACTACCTCATGCTCCTGGGCTGGGGTCCGGGCGACGACCGGGAGATCATGCCGTACGAGGAGCTGGAGCAGCTCTTCCGGATCGAGGACGTCAACACCGCGCCGGCCTTCTTCGACGTGAAGAAGCTGACGGCGTTCAACGGTGACTACATTCGCGCGCTCGCGCCGGAGCAGTTCGCTGCCGCCTGCGCGCCGTGGCTCGTCGCTCCGTACGCGCCGTGGCGGCCGGAGGCGTTCGACACGGCGGTCTTCGAGGCAGCGGCGCCGCTGGCTCAGACCCGACTGGCGCTGCTGTCCGAGATCACTAGCTACGTGGACTTCCTCTTCCTCGACGAGCCAGCCGAGGACGAGGCGTCGTGGAACAAGGCGATGAAGGCGGGCGCCAACGACATCCTGTCGGACGCCCACGCCGAACTGGCCACGGTCGCGGAGTGGAAGACGGACGATCTGAAGGCCATCCTGCTCGCCGTCGGAGAGAAGCACGGGTTGAAGCTGGGCAAGGCCCAGGCACCCGTTCGGGTCGCGGTCACCGGCCGGACGATCGGACTCCCGCTGTTCGAGTCCATGGAACTCCTCGGCCGGGACCGCGTGCTGGCCCGTCTGGACGCCGCGGCCAAGAAGCTGGCCGCGCAGGCATAGCCGCTGGTCAGGCGACCTGTGCGAGGAGGTCGCCCCAAGCGTTGGCGAAGTAGTTCAGGTCGAACCGGGCCAGGGCCTCGTACGGCGCCTTGGCCTCGGTCTGGCGCGCCGCCGCCCGTTCCCGGACCTGCGCCGACAGTCGGCCGAGGTCTGGGGCCGGCTGCCCGGTCAGCGCGGCGAGGTCGCCGACGCCGGCCACCGGGCGTATGAGGCAGGGCAAGCCGAGCAGTAGAGCCTCGGCAGCACAGCGGCTCCAACCCTCCCGCATTCGGGGGAGGAAGACCCCGACGTCGCACGCGCACAGCAATCGCAGATATCGCTCGCGCTCCACGTCATAGTGGGCCCCATCGAAGCCGATGGTGTTGCTGCCGCTGGTGATCACCCGCATCCCGGGTGCGTCGGCGAGGACCGCCGAGACCTCCTCGGTTCCCTTCCAGTGCACGGCCTTGCCCGCGTAGACGCCGATCACGTCCGGGGGCAGGCCGAACTCGGCGCGGCACGCGGTTCGGTCGAAGCCACGCGCCTGTTGGACCTCGGCCATGTCGAAGGCGTTGTAGATCACCCGTGCGTTGTGGACGCCTCGGGCCCTGAGGAAGTCGGCCCAGTACGGGGCGACGCACACCACGGCGGCGCACTGCGGCAGCACCCGGAACAACTGTTCCCAGAGCATGTCCTCGACGGGAGCGGAGTCGTGCTGCAACGGCTCGTAGTGGTGCAGGAGGAACACCGTTCGGGCCCGCATCTCGGGCGTGAACAGCAGCAGGCTCAGGTCGTCCCTCACGAAGGTGCCAGCGGCGCCGTCCAGCGCCCGGATGGAGGGTGCCAGGCGGGCGAGGTGGCGGAGCTTGCGCCAGCGGCGGACCCGGTAGGTCCGCTTGTGGTCCGGGACGGTGCGCCACTCGACGTCGTCGGCCGTCACCTCTTGGAGCATCCGCAGGTAGACCCGACCGCCGGTCCGGCCGACGGGCTCCATCGAGTAGACGACCCGTTTCACGGACGCACCTCCTGTATGTGTCGGGCGTACTCGGCGTGCAGCCGTGCGTGCATGGTCTCCAGATGAGGGCCGAGGCCACGGGCGGCGTCGGCGAGGGGGAGGTGGAATTCGCGCAGGCCCTGGAGGAACCGTCGGCGCCGGTCGGGGTTCGGGGAAGCGCCGAGATCGCACAGGTTGTGGAGGCGGTCGGCGAGCCGGACAAGGAGGTCCTCGGACGGGAGCGCAGCCTGTTTGGCGCGCCAACGGGTCTCGTCGCCTGCGGACTTGGGGCGCTGTTCGAGGCGGTGGTCGGCCGTCATGGCACGCAGGCGGGCGGTGAATGGGCCACCGAGGTGATGGACGAGCAGCGCCTCCGATTCCGGGGCCACCTCCAAGGCGTCGTGGAGGAGGGCGAGGAGGAGGGTTTCGGGGTGGGTGACGCCGATCTCCGTCCTCAAGAGCGTGATGACGGCCAGCGGGTGCTCCAGGTACGGCGTGCCCTGGTCACGGGTGTGGCCGTCGTAGACCGTGAGTGCGAGGCCGCCGGCTGCGCGGGCGCGGTGCTGCTCCTCCGTGCTCCACGCGGTGGCACCGAGCACGGTCACGACGCGGTCCAGGTCGGTGGGGTTCATCCGCCTCACCTCGTACGGAGGGGCATGGCACGGGGGTCGGGCACGTGGTCGGCGAGTAGCAGGGCGTCTCCGACCACGAGGGCATCGAGGTGTAGGTCCACCGCCGCTGCCACCGCCTGCTCGGCGGTCCGCAGGATCGGAGTGCCCTTGCGGTTGAACGAAGTGTTCAGCAGTAGCGGCAGGCCGGTGCGGTCGCGGAAGTGTCGCAGGAGTTCGCCAAGGCCCTGGTGGCCCGGGGTGACGGACTGGACGCGGGCGGTGCCATCGTGGTGGGTGACTGCCGCGATGCGGTCGGCTCGGCACCGGCGGACACGGGCGACACGATTCATGAAGGGGTCGCCCATCGACATGAACCACTCCGTGGCGTGCTCGGCGAGGACGGCCGGTGCGAACGGGCGATACGAAGCTCGCTTCTTGATCGCGTTGAGCCGGTCCCGCGTGGCGGCGTGACCGGGGTGGGCGAGGATCGAGCGATGGCCGAGCGCCCGCGGCCCGAATTCGAGCTGCCCCTGCACCCAGCCGACGATGTGGTGTTCCGCAAGTAACTCCGCCGCCGTGAGGGCCAGTCCAGGTCCGAGGTCGGGCAAGGCGCGGTAGCCGGGCGGCACCGCTGTCGCCGGGAGCGTGCCCGGGTAGGGGCCCCAGGCCGCGTCGGTGGGCACCGGCAGGCGTTCCTGCCCGAGCTGGTAGTGCCAGCCGTAGAGCGCGGCGCCCACGGCTGTGCCGGCGTCGTGCGGGGCCGGCGCGACGAAGAGGGTGTCGAAGCCGCTGTCGGCGGCCAGCTGGCCGTTGAGGTGGGAGTTCAGGGCGCATCCGCCCGAGAACACCAACTCTGAGGCCCGAGTGAGCCGTTGCAGGTGGCGGGCGATGTGGACGACCGACTCGGCGAAGACCTCCTGGACGGCGGCGGCCAGGTCGGCCCGCTTGTGCTCCGGCTGTTCCGCGGCGCTGTCGGCCGTCCAGGCTCGGCCATCGAGGAGCAGTGGCGTGCTGCTGTCCGCCGAACCCCAGGGGTGGTCGATGCGGACCTCGCCGTCGTCGCCGAGCCGGACGAGTTCGCGGACGTGCGCTCCGTAGCGCTGGGGATCTCCGAAGGCCGCGAGCGCCATCATGCTGCCCTCGGGCTCATCGCCAGGCGGGATTACCCGCCGGGCGAGATTCCGATAGAAGTGCCCGAGGGAGGAATGGATGCGGCGGGGCCCGGGCGGGCTGGGGACGACGGTCGGCATGCCCTGGTGGAGGCGGTCGATGCGGTCGGGCCGCAGGTCGTACCCCGTGATGCGCTCCCGGCCCGGGCCGAAGTCGGAGCCCAGGGATGAGCCGCCGGCGTCGATGACGAGGCCCGCGGCGTGCTCGTGCCCGGAGAGCAGGTAGCCGGAGAGCACATGGGCCGTGTGGTGGGAGAGGAGACGGAGGTGTTCGCCGAGCGGGGCGGGCAGGAGGGCGGCGAGTTCCTCCCGCTCCTCGGCCAGCCACCAACCGGCCGCGGGGTTGGGGCGCATGGAGGCCGCCCAGACGGCGTCCAGGTCCTCCGGTTCGATGCCGGCGGCCTCCAGGCACCACTGGAGTGCGCGGGTCGGGGCGGTGATTGTGCCCTTGCAGGTGGGGTGGTTGTGCTTGACGCCGCTCCAGCGCTCCTCTTCGGCCGCGTAGATTCGGCCGTCGACGACTAACGCGGCGGCCGTGTCGTGGTGAAAGTTCAGTCCGAGGACTGCTGGCATGGTGGGTACCTCCCGATCAGACGGTGAGGGCGGGGATGAGTGCGGCGCCGGAGTCGGTGTACTCATGGCAGCGCAGGCAGAACCGGTAGTGGTGGCCCCGGGGCGCGAACACCTTGGCCGTGAAGTCCTCGTCCCAGATGCCGAATTCGCTGTCGTCCTTCGCCATGGCGTTGAAGCAGCGGTAGCAGGACCCGTCCATCTCGATCATCAGGTGCTGGTCGAGGTAGCGGTCGCAGATGCCGCGCAGTTCGTTCGTGGGCTGGCCGGCGTCGACGTGGTGCACGTGGTTGGTGACGTGGATGGCGCCATACCTGTCGCACAGCCTCGCGAGCTGCGTGAGCCGAGTGGAACTGATGCCTTCCAGAACGCTGTTGACGACCACGGTCTTGCCAGCCTCGCGGAGGCGCGGCACTACGGCGTGCACCTCGTCGTAGTTCTCGTGTTCGTCGTCGCAGCCGATGAGGATCTGGTCGTACGAGCGGAGGGTGGCCTCCATGATCCGCTGGTTGCGGGCCAGGGTGATGGCGTTCGTGCCCAGGACCATGACCTTGTTCGGCAGACGTGTGCGGGCGGCGTCGCTGACCGCGGGGAAGTCCCGGTGCACGGTGGGCTCGCCGCCGTTGATGTGCAGCTGCTGGAAGGGGATGGTCTCCAGCCGGGTCAGGATGGTGGAGAACAGTTCCAGGGACATGTTCTCGCCCTGGGCGCCGTCGGCGAAGATGCAGAAGTCGCAGGACCGGTTGCACTTCGTCGTGATCTTGATCTTCGCTGTCTTCAGGGCGCGGGGCAAAGACGCATGCGCGGTCATGGTGGGACTCCTTGGGTCAGGGGTGGGCGTCACCAGGGGTGAGGCTGAGGAAGTCCTGGACGGTGGATTTCTGCCGGTGCCAGTGCGCGAGGGTCGCGCGCAGGGTGACGGCGGTGGTCGGTCCGGTGGGGATCAACGCGGCCATCCGGGCGGCCAGCCGTTGGGCGGGAGTGGTTTCGTCTGCCGCGAGCGTGGTCAGGGTTTGCATGGCAGACCGGAGTTCCTTCGCCTCCCGCCGGATCAGGTACTCGGTCGCCACGCCGGGCGGCGGGTCGAGGTAGTACACCCAGCGGGCGACGCGTACACGGAGCATTCCGGCTGTCATCACCAAGTCCGTGCAGGGGTCCTCGCCCTTGTCGGCGGGGCGGCCCGCGTCGGGAATCCGGCGCATGACCGCCTCCAGGGCGACGTGGGCCGCGCGGAGCAGGTGACGTGGATTCCGTGGGCGTGAGTCGGGCCCTTCCTCGGCGTGCCGGAGGAACAGCTCGGCGTGCCCGTCGAGCCCTTCCGGGCGCCACTGTGTGAGAGCGGCCGTCTTTCCGGGGCAGCGGGTCCGTGTCGCGAGCGCGGCAGCGGCGAACCAGCACGGTGCGAGGTAGTGCCAGGCCACGCAGTGGCGGCGGTACGCGACGATGTCCTCGACCACGTTGTCCGCACTGTCCGCCGCCAGTTGGTACCGGCCGCCCAGCCGGGTCTGGAGGATTCCCCGGTAGAACCGCTCATCGACCTCGCACCAGGGTGCGATCTGGGCCCGGGACTTCCAGCGTTGGAAGTCCCGGGCGTTTCCGGTGATCAGCGACCAGGTCGCGAGTTCGGGCGCGTGGACGAGCCGCCCGTCCGCCTCGGACACGGTGAACGCGAAACCGGGCGGATGCTCCAGGAGACGTCGATGGGAGATCTCCCGGCCGACCGCGGCGGTGTGCGCGGCGGCCAGGCGATGGTTCCACGCTTCCCAGTCCGCGGGAGGCTGAGGGAGGAGGACACGTACGTCGATGTCGGAGTGGGGAGCCAACAGATCGGCCGACTGCCACTTGTGTGTGAGCATCGCGGCCCCGACGCCGTGGGCGTCCAGCTCGCGTCCGTACAGGTCACCGAGCCCTTGGTAGAGGGGTGGTGCCTCGGCCACGGCCATCACCGTTCCCTGGTGGAGGCCCGGGCGCAGGAGGGCTCGGCCGCTTCAGTGGTGAGGACGGGGAGCAGGGGCAGGACCGGGGTGCCTTCGGGGCGTTCCATACGGTCCCAGCGCAGGTCGTAGTCGACGTAGTGGAAGCCCTGCCAGGCGTCGTTGGCGTTGCGGTCGAGCATGGCCTGGAAGAGGTGAGCGAAGGCGTCGCCGAGGGTGCCGTCGGCCAGGTGGGGCTTCAGTGGGATGTCGCGGTTGTGGAGGATGCAGGGGCGGGCCACGCCCGTGGGTGTGATCTTGATGCGGTTGGCGTCGGAGCAGGTGGCGCAGCTGGAGTTGGAGATGAAGCCGATCGACCCTGCCCAGCCGTCGGGACGGAGGTACTGCCCGGGGCTGCGGACGCCCAGCTGGTCCCGGGGGACTTCGCCAGCGTTCGCGAACCACTCGTGGAGACGGTCGCGGACCTCTGCCTCGGTGATGAACTCGGTGTCGAAGAGCGCCTGGGCGGGGCCGATGTTCTGGAGTTCGATCAGGCGGACGGCGACGGGCAGGTCGCGGGCGAGTTCGGCCACAACAAAGGCGTCGTCCAGGTAGGTGCGCTGAAGAACGCAGTTGATCTTCACTCGCAGGCCGAGGGAGAGGGCGGCGTCAAGGGTGCTCCGGGTGGTGCGCGGGTCGCCACCGCCCATGATCGCGGCGGACCGCGCCGGGTCGAGGCTGTGGAGGCTGAGGTTGAGGTAGGTCAGGCCGGCGTCGTGGAGCTGTTCGACGCTCAGCCCCCGGCGCAGGTTGCCGTGGCTGGTCATGCCGATCGCGGCGTCGGGCCCGAGGCCGTCGGCGAGGCCCACGATGACGTCGAGGATGTCGGCTCGGAGGGTCGGTTCACCTCCGGAGCAGTGCGCCTTCCTGATCTCCCAGGCCCCGGCCTCGGTGGCGATGGCCGCGTAGTCGGAGGCGGTCAGGGGCCGGTCCTTGTGCCCGTAGTCCGGCATGCACCGGGGCTTGCAGAACACGCAGTCCAGGTTGCACAGCGAGTTCAGGGTGAGGGCCAGGTAGGGGTGGTTGCGGCCTGTCTCGGCGAAAGCGGCAGCCAGGTCACGGTGGCGTGCGGTGGGCATCGGTCAGCCTCCTGTAATCGGAGAGCGGGTAGCGGGGACTTCGGCCAGCCCGTGGAGCGGCCGACCGGCAAGGTGGCGGCGCAGGTTGTCGGCGAAGAACGCGACTGCCTCGTCCATGTACGCGCGGCAGAGCGTTGAGCTCTTCGGCGTGAGCACGACCCGAGGGTGGAGCCGCAGCGGATGACGGGCGGGCGGCGGTTTCGGGGCGAAGACGTCCAGGGCCGCGCCGCGAAGGTGACCGGCGCTGAGGGCGGCCAGGAGGGCCGACTGGTCGACGGTTGCCGCGCGGCCGAGGTTGAGGAAGAGGGACCGGGGCTTGCACGACGAGAAGAGATCGTGGTCGAAGAAGCGGTCCGTGGCCGAAGTGGCGGGCAGCAGATCGACCACCACGTCCGCGACGGAGACCGCTTGTCGCACCGCCGACGTGCGCATCCACGTTATGCCGCCTTCGGTCGCCGCCGGCGGTGTCCGCCGTACTCCGATGACGTCCATGCCGAAGGCGCGGGCGGCACGGGCGAGGTGTCCTCCGACGCTGCCGCAGCCGACGATGGTCATCGTCGCCCCGGCGAGGTCGAAGAACCCTTCGGCCAGATCGTCCTTCCACCAGGTCCGGTTCCGCTGGACGCGCTGGCTCATGAACAGTCCGCGGGAGAATCCCAGCACCAGACCCATGGCGTGCTCTGCCATGGGCTTGCCGTGAAACCCGTACGAGCGGGTCAGGGCCACCCCGGCGGAGTGCGCCTCGGCAACGGGCAGATGGTCGGTGCCGGCGGCCGGCGAGGCGATCCACCTCAGACGAGGAGCGCCGCACAGCCACGACGACTCGAATCTCCACCCGAAGTAGACGTGTGCGTCGGCAAGTAAGCGCGGTACGTCTTCCTCCCTCGCCGTGCGGAACTCGATGTCGGGGAAGGCGGCAGACAAGGCACGCTCATGCTCGGCGGACAACTGCCACAAGGAGTGCGGGGACTTCAGGCTGATCAACACCACCGGCCGGTTCATCGTGATCGACCGTCCACGATGGGCGACTGCGCCAATGCCCACGGAGCGATGCGGTTGATGACGGAACCGATGCTCGCCTCGTAGTCGTGGCGTGAGCGCACCAGTGCCGTCCCGGCTTTCCGGAACCGCTCGCGTTCACGGGGCAAGATGGTCAGGGCGCGGTGAAGGGCGGCGGCCAAGGACCTGGGATCCCGTGGCCTTGCGGTGAAGCCGGTCTCGCCGTCGACGACGGTCTGGGCCAGTCCGCCGGCACGCGTTGCGACCACCGGGCCCGCGCCCGCCGCGAACGCCTCCAGCGGTATCCGCCCAAAGGGCTCCTCACGGGAGGGAACCACTACCGCGCGCAGGGCCGGGTTGTGCAGCCAGGCTCGGATCGCGGGAGTGAAGCACGTGATCAAGGTCGCGTCCAGGCCGTACGCGTGGATGCGGGCCGCAAGGCCCTCCTGGTACGAGGTCGGGCGTTCTTGATCGCCCGAAGTCACAGCCCCCAGGAGCAGGTGCGGAACGCGGACCTCGCGCTCCTTCAGAATGCGCAGTGCTTCCAGGAGGTCTTCGAAGCCCTTGGTGGGCACGGCGCGGCCCATGGCGAGCAGGAATCCGGCCCGGGCCTTGAAGGGCACGGGTGGCGCACTTGCCGGCCTGGTCATCTCCTCCTGGATCAGCCCGTTCGGGATGCTCACGATGCTCGGCCGAGGAACGCCGTAGCCGACGATGAGGTGACGTCGCATGTGGGAGGAGATGGCGCCGACTCGCCCCCCTCGGGCGGTCGCTGTCCGCAGGGCGTCACGCTCCCAGCGGACTCGGTGCATGTCCTTGGGCTGCGTCAGCGCGGTGGTGGAGCGGGGTACGAGCAGAAGTTCCATGGTCGGTGTCGTGTAATGGGCAAGCCCGAGGAACGGGACGTCGAGACCTATGAGGAGGCAGCGGCTCGCGCGATCTTCGATGCGTACCGCTGCCTCGCCTGCCAGGTCGCACATCTGCACGGATCCGTGACCGATTCGGGCGGCGCCTGGACGTACGGGATCGTGATGACGTCGGCCTCGGCTTGCCGCAGCGTTCGCTGGACCTCGCCGACCCACCGCTGATCGTGCGCTCCCGCGGTTTCCGGCACGCGCGGGGTGACGACCGAGAGGCGGCCCGTCGGCAGGAGGCGAGCGAGAGCTGTGAGGAAGGCTCGGTTGCTGAAGCCGGTGCCCGACTCCGCGCCGTAGAAGCCCTCGTGGAGGACGACGATGACACGGGGTTGGCGAGCGGCCTTCGGCACATCCGTGGGCGAGGGCGGTGGAGTCGCATGGTCGATGCGCACCGTGTATGCCTCCTTGGAGAGCGAGATCGCGCAGGCGTGGACATCAGGTGTCGGCGGGCGAAGGGCCGGCCCCTCGGGTGAGCCGGCACCAGGCACGGGTGCCGTGGGTGCCGGTCGTCAGCGACCATGCATCGGCCAGGGCCTCGACGATGACCAGCCCTCGTCCCGATTCGACCTCCTCGTCGGGAGCAGGAGGAGAAGCGGGCCCGGGGCAGGAACAGCCGCCGTCGGTGAGGGTGATCTCGATCACCAGGCTGTCTGTGCTCGGACTCCTACGGTCGATACACAGGACCAGGGGCGGGCTGCCCGAGGTGAACGCGTTCGTCGCCAGTTCCGATCCGATCAGGCGGGCGTCATCGAGAAGGTCCGCCTCGGCGTCGTGCAGTGCTACCGCCACGGCGCTCCGAGCGACTTCGGCCGCTTTCGGCCCGTACGGCAGATCCGTGATCAGTGTGGTCGTGCCGTCGCCATCGGCAGGCCCGTGTCCGGGGACGCAGGCCGGTCGCCGAATCCTGCGCTCCAGCACACTGCCCGGACGGCTTTGGGATGCGCTCGTGTGGTGCGTCAAGACTCACCTCTTTCTCCGTCCGTGTCGAAGGCGGCGCCTCTCGCCGGGATCCAAGAAGACCGGAGGACGCCGGTCGCGCAGGACCCGATCAGTGGGTCAACTCGGTCAACTTCCTTGAGCGGGCGGTGAATTGTTCGATCGAGGCCGTCACCATGGGAAGCGCGTAAGGTGACGGATGAACCACTCGGGCAAGAGGTGGTCGCACGTGGCACCGCAGTCAGGGGAGCCCAACGCCGTGCTGGCGGAGTGCCTTGACGAACTCGGGTGGAGCCCGAAGGCACTGGCTCGCAAGCTCAACAGGGTGTTCGGGGCGGGGACAGTGGCTGAGTCGGCGCCGTACCACTGGAGGGACGCCGGTTCTCTGCCGCGCTCGCCGTTACCCACGATGGCCGCCTACGTGCTCTCTCAGGAGCTGGGCAGGTCAGTCTCGGTGACCGAACTGTGGCAGGGCCGTGTGCGCGACTCCTCGGCGCTCGTCCCGGCGGACACGGATCTCGCACGGCCCTGGACCGTGCACGGTATGGAGGCGATTATGGAGGACTGGGTGAGGGGAGGGCTCGTCGACCGACGACGTTTCCTCGCGATCTCGGGCGCGGGACTCCTCGCGATCGTCGCCCAGTACCTCGACGGCACCGCGGGCCGCGGCCAGTACGCACCCCGGATGACGCTGTCGGTCGGTACCGATCCGCTCGTTGACCAGGTGGAACAGCACCTGCCCATGCTCCAGCTGCTCGACGACGAGCACGGAGGGGCACGTCACCTTCCGTACGTGGGTGCTCAGTTCCGTGCGGTGGGGTTGCTGATCCGCGAAGGATGCCACCCTCCCGCTGTTGTGAGCCGTCTGATCCGCGCGCTCGCGGAGATCGGCCAGCTGGCCGGCTGGATGGCCTTCGACGCGGCCGATCACGGTCTGGCACAGCGCTACTTCGCTACGGCGCTGAGGGCCGCACATCAGGTCAACGATCTGCCCCTGTGCGCCCACATACTCGGCGACCTCTCCTTCCAGGCGGCGAGCCGGGGCCACCCCGCGGACGCCGTGGCCCTTGGTGAGGCCGCACGCCGAGCCAGCGACGCCGCTCCGCCCGTCGTCCGGGCATCCGTCCTGTCCCGGCTGGCCTACGCATACGCCGCCGCCGGCCGTGACAACGACTTCGCCCACGCCCGCGGCTCCGCCCGCGAACTGATCGCAAGCCGGGACGGCGGCCAGGAGGAGCCCCGCTGGATGTACTTCCTCACCGACATCCACCTGGACTGCCAGGCCGGTTACGGCCTCATCCAGATGGGTCGTGCGCAGCAGAAGACGGACAGCGTCACGAAGAGCCGTCGCTTCCTCGCGCAGGGAACCGAGATACTCCGGTCCGGAGCGTACGATGTCCCGCGTGGCGACCCCAGCCAGCGCAGAGCCCTGTTCGAGGGGGCCTGGCTGGCCCTGGGGCACAGCGCCCACGGGGACTTGGAGGCGGCCTGCGGGATCGGCCAGATCGCTGCCGACCGCCTCGACGTGGTGCGCTCGCCTCGTAGCGCGGCGCTGCTCCGTCAGCTCGCTGTAGACCTTCGTCGCCGGCAGCGCAATCCTCACGTGCGCAGCTTCCTGCCGATCCTGGAGGACGCCCTTGCCCAACACGCCCCTTCGTCGTCACCCGGTGGTTAGGGTCAGGATCATGACCGCAGGGGAGCGCGTTGTCGTTGTCGGGGCCGGGGTGGCAGGGCTCACCACTGCCGTCGTTCTCGCCGAGGCCGGGGCTTCGGTGCATGTGATCGCCGAGCAGGTGCCCGGCGTCACATCGCTGGCGGCCGGAGCGATGTGGGGCCCCTACCTGGTCGAGCCGAAGGACAAGGTCGACCACTGGGGCCAACGATCTCTGGAGATCTTCCGGGAGCTGGCCGAGGACCCGGCCACGGGCGTGCGGCTCACCAGCGGCATTGAGGCGTCCCGCACAGCGGAGGCCGCGCCTGACTGGGCCACGACGTTGCCGGGCTTCCGACCGTGCGAGCCGACCGAACTCCCGGCCGGATTCACGGCGGGCTACCGGTTCACCGTGCCACTGGTCGACATGCCCGCCTATCTCGACTACCTCCTGCGCCGGCTGCGCGATGCCGGAGGAACGGTCGAGCGGCGACGGCTGGCCTCGCTCACGGATGCGTGCCCGGCCTCGATGATCGTCAACTGCACGGGGCTCGGCGCACGCGATCTGGTCCCGGACCATGACCTCCGGCCCATCCGCGGCCAGCACGTCGTCGTCACCAACCCGGGGCTGACCGAGTTCTTCTCTGAGGACACCGGCTCCTCGCCGGACCTGCTGTGCTTCTATCCCCACGGCGACACCGTCGTCCTGGGCGGCACCGCCATCGACGGCGAAGGCGACCTCGCCCCCGACGACGAGGCGGCAGCCGACATCCTCGCCCGCTGCACCGAGGTCGAGCCCCGCCTCGCTCAGGCCCGCGTCCTGGAGCATCGGATCGGCGCTCGACCGACCCGTGCCACGGTCCGCGTCGAGGCGGAGCGGCGGGAGGACGGCACTGTGATCGTGCACAACTACGGGCACGGGGGCGCCGGCGTCACGCTGTCGTGGGGGTGCGCCGAAGAAACTCGGGAGTTGCTTATCACCAAGTGACGCCGGAGTCCGCGTTCTTACCGTCAGCAGGGCAGACGTGCCGACGGCTTTCAGTCCCTGCCCATCGCCGAGAGCTGCGCGGCACAGGACGTCCGCCGCCCGGCCGTACGCGAAGTGCTCGGTGACATGGCAGGCCGAGACCCCCGCCGGACGCTGCCCGAGCTGCACTTGCGATCGCCGAGGCACTGCGCCTGCCGGACGCGTACTTCGAGCGCTGCCGGCGCGCTGCGGGGTGGTCGCCGGGGCCCGTGACCTGGCCTCCTTGGGCCATGCAGGGCACGGGCTGCGAGAGTCATTCCAGCGTCGAGGGATCCGAACCGGAGCGGGCTGCGGAGAAGGTGATGAGCGGGCAGTAGCCCTCCTCGGCCAGCCAGGCGCGGGCCCGGCCACGCTTGCGTTCATCGCTGAACAGGCGGAACCGGTGCCGGACGCGATCGTCACAGGCGAGCACATCCTTGAAGCGCCGGAAGCCGCCCCTCCCACCGAGGGCGCAGCGCAGCCGGTCGGCGAGGGCGGGGTCGCCCACCTCTTCGATGAACAGCTCCATGTCCCGGTAGGCGGCCCGGGACCCCAGAGCCGGCACGTCCAGCCATGGCCCGGGATCCTCCGCTTCCTCGGCCTCGGGCCCCGGCGACCACTCGTCGGTGAACGCTGCCCGGCACTCCCCGGTGCGCAGGTCGATCCTGCCACCGGACTCGACCGGGTCACCCTCCAGCAGCATGGCGAGCACTTCCAGATCGACCGCGAGCGGGCGCGGGAGAGGGGATGCCGCGCGTCCCATGGCCGTGCACAGCAGGTCGGCGAGTTCCTCGTCGCCCCGGAAGCCGCGCTCCCGCAGTGCCGCGAGGAACGTCGCTGCCGTCTCCGCAGCCCCGGCAACACCCCTCGCGACAGCCCCGGCCACACCGTCCCCGGCCAGTTGCAGCACCTCGTTCACGGGCCCACGATCCAGCGCGGCGAGCAGCGCGACTCCGTCCCGCGCGTGGAGAGCCCCGCGCACGGCCCGCAGCCCGTCCTCGTCCCATCCATCGGCCACGACCCCGACGGTAGCGTGCACCGCCGGGGATGTTGCTAGGCGGGGTCGACGGGCCGGGGGGCGGTGGTGGGCGTCCGGTCCCGGGGCGGGCGAGGGCCGGGGTGTGTTTCTGTCACGGCGGCGCGCCGGTGGGGGTGGGGCTTACCCGCTCGGGCGCACACTGCTCGCGTCCCCGGGCTCACCGCTGCAAGCTGCGGAAATGTGAGCCACGCCAGTTCCACCTTCGTCCCTGCCGCTGCCGCGGCGTCCCAGGAGCCCGGTCCCCGGGAGCGCGCCCGGACCCGGCTGTCCCTCCTGACGGCGAGCGGGGTCGCGCTCGGGGTGTTCGCCCTCGCCCGGCTCGCCGGGATCGCCGTGCTCGCCATGGCCGCCTGGGCCAGGGACCAGCAGCCGCTGGCGCTGCTCGGCCGTTCCTGGGACTCCGTCTGGTACCTGGGCATCGCCGCGCACGGCTACGGCCGCACCGTGTTCTTCGAGCCGACGGTCATCCACAGCGACCTGGCGTTCTTCCCGCTCTACCCGGCCCTGGTGCGGGTCGTGACCGCCCTGACCCCGTTCGGCGGCGGCGCCGCGGGGCTGCTGGTGTCGTGGGCCGCGGCCGGGATCGCCGCCTGCGGCATCCACGCGGTGGGGGCCCGCCTGTACGGGCCGGGCGTGGGCACGGCGCTGGTGGTGCTGTGGGGGCTGCTGCCGCACTCCGTGGTGCTGTCGATGGCGTACACGGAACCCGTGCTCACCGCGTTCGCGGCCTGGTCCCTGTACGCCGTGCTGGCCGGGAACTGGCTGTGGGCGGGCGGCCTGGCCGCGCTCGCCGGGCTGTCCCGGCCCAACGGCATCGCGGTCGCCGCGGCCGTGCTCGCCGCGGCGGTCTGCGAGGCGTACCGGATCCGCCGGCGCCGCGGCCGGGTTTCCCACAGGCTGTGGACGGGCGCGGCGCTCGCGCCCCTGGGCTGGGCGGCGTATGTGCTGTGGGTGGGCCGGCGCAGGGGCGACCCGTTCGGCGGCTACTTCGAGGTGCAGCGGCTGTGGGGATCGAGGTTCGACCTCGGGCGCGGCTCGCTGCGCTTCGTCCGGGGGCTGCTGGTCCAGGACAGCCGGCTGGTCTTCCCCGTGGCGCTGTCGATCCTCGCGGTGGCGGTCCTGCTGTACGCGCTGCTCGTCGTGGACCGCGCCCCGCTCCCGCTCCTCGTCTACAGCGGCGTCCTGCTGCTGATCGCGCTCGGCGGCTCCGGCTTCTTCGAGTCCAAGCCGCGCTTCCTGCTGCCCGCGTTCCCGCTGCTGGCGCCGCTGGCCCGGACGCTGGTGCGGACGGCGAGAGCCCGGCCCTGGCACGCCACCGTGGTGGTGTGCGGCCTGGCCGGGCTCTCCTTCGGGTACGGCGCCTACCTCGTCGTGCTGGCTCGCACGCCGCTGTAGGCCGCCGTACCGCCGTGTGTCACCGTGCGGTGCGGGACGTCACTCCTCGCCCTCGGGCTTGTCCGCCTCGTTGACCTCCTGTTCGAGGCCCAGCTGCTCCGCCAGCCACCTGTCGAACTCGATCGCGGCCCGCACCCAGCTGACCGTCGAGGAGACGAAGTGGTTGAGGTCGACGCCGGTGCCGATCAGCATCTGCGCCTCGCCGATGAGACGGACGGTGCCGTCGTCGTGGGTGTGCGTGTACACCTTGGGCCACAGCGTCCTGCGGTTCCAGTCGTCCACCGACTCCAGGAGCTGCGGCTTCTCGTCGATCTTGTGGGGGCGGTCGTAGAAGGTCCGCACGGAGAAGACCGCCTGTTCGGCCTCCCCACGGAACATGAAGTACGTACGGAACTGCTCCCACGGCGCCGCGAGGTCACCCTCGTCGTCGACGACGTACTTGAGCTCCATCTGGTCGAGGAGCTGCTTCACGAGGTCCTGATCCGGGACGACGGGGCCCGCCGGTCCTTGGGGCTGCGGCTCGGGCTGGCCCCCGAAGTTCGGAATCGAGGACGGGTCGATGCTCACCGTGATTTTCCCTTCGTGCGGATTCCGCCATCCTCCCCCATGCAGGGAGGGTGGTGGCAAGCCCCGACGTGGCCTGTCGGCGCTCGGCTGACAGGATCTGGCCGCTCGATGACACCGCGGTGAGCGGCCGGGGGACGGCAGCGGTCGCACGGACCACTACAGCGACCGAGCGGACCGCCGGATCCGTACGCTGATCAGGCCCGACCCGTCCGCACGCGGCACCGTGCACGGCGGCCAGCGAAGGGACCACACTTCACCCCACGCCGCCATGGCGCCGCACGGTGCGGCAGTTCCGGGCGGCCTCCATCTCGTCCGGGTGGCGGCGGGTCCGGCCACCCCATGCCGTCGGCCGTGCCGCGCAGCGCCTCACCCCCGTGCCACGCAGCACCTCACCCCCGTGCCACGCAGCACCTCACCCCCGTGCCACGCAGCACCTCACCCCCGTGCCACGCAGCACCTCACCCCCGTGCCGCGCAGCGCCTCGCCCCCGTGTCGCGCAGCGCCTCGGCCGCCTCGGTGAGGCGGTGGTCCGCGGCGGGCGGCACCGTCGCGTACGCGCTCCTGTGCGCCGCCCCGTCCCGCTCCGACCCGCGCAGGGTCTGCGTGAGCGTGCGGCTGACGGCCGCCGCCTCGGCCCTCGGCGTCCACGCACAACGGCCCGCCCCCGGGTAGGGGGCGGGCCGTCGTGACCGTGCGGTGGTCAGAGGGTTTTGCCGGTGGCCGGGCCGACCAGGAGGCCGTCGCCGAAGGCGTCCACCCGGACCATGTCACCGTCCTTGACCTCCCCGGCCAGGATCTCCTTGGCGAGGCGGTCGCCGATGGCGGTCTGGACGAGGCGGCGCAGCGGCCGGGCGCCGTAGGCCGGGTCGTTGCCCTCGTCCGCGAGCCAGGCCAGCGCGTCGGGCGTGACCTCCAGGGTGAGCCGGCGTTCGGCCAGGCGCGCGGCCAGCCGGTCGATCTGGAGCCGGGCGATCCGGGCCAGTTCGTCCTTGTTCAGGGCCGAGAAGACGACCACGTCGTCAAGCCGGTTCAGGAACTCGGGCTTGAAGGAGGCGCGGACCACCTCCAGCACCTGCTCCTTCTTCTCCAGCTCGCTGGTGGTCGGCTCGACCAGGAACTGGCTGCCCAGGTTCGAGGTCAGCACCAGGATCGTGTTGCGGAAGTCGACCGTACGGCCCTGCCCGTCGGTCAGCCGGCCGTCGTCCAGCACCTGGAGGAGGATGTCGAAGACCTCGGGGTGCGCCTTCTCCACCTCGTCCAGCAGCACCACGCTGTACGGCCGGCGGCGCACCGCCTCGGTCAGCTGCCCGCCCTCCTCGTAGCCGACGTACCCGGGGGGCGCGCCGACCAGCCGGGCCACGCTGTGCTTCTCGCCGTACTCCGACATGTCGATGCGGACCATGGCCCGCTCGTCGTCGAAGAGGAAGTCGGCGAGCGCCTTGGCCAGTTCGGTCTTGCCGACACCGGTCGGGCCGAGGAACAGGAAGGAACCGGTGGGCCGGTCGGGGTCGGCGATGCCGGCCCGGCTGCGGCGCACCGCGTCGGAGACCGCGCGCACGGCCTCGGCCTGGCCGATCAGCCGCCGCCCCAGTTCGTCCTCCATGCGCAGCAGTTTCTGCGTCTCGCCCTCCAGGAGGCGCCCGGCGGGGATGCCGGTCCAGGCGGCGACGACGTCGGCGATGTCGTCGGAGCCGACCTCGTCCTTCACCATGGTGTCCTTGGCGGCCTCCTCCTCGGCCTCCGAAGCGGCCTCCAACTCCTTCTCCAACTGCGGGATCTCCCCGTACAGCAGCTTGGAGGCGGTGTCGAAGTCGCCGTCGCGCTGGGCGCGTTCGGCCTGGCCACGCAGGTCGTCCAGCCGTTCCTTCAGTTCACCGACCCGGTTGAGGGACTGCTTCTCCTTCTCCCAGCGGGCGGTCAGGCCGCGCAGTTCCTCCTCCTTGTCGGCGAGGTCGCGGCGCAGCTTCTCCAGGCGTTCCCGGGACGCCGGGTCGGTCTCCTTGCTCAGCGCCAGCTCCTCCATCTTCAACCGGTCGACGGCGCGCTGGAGTTCGTCGATCTCGACGGGCGAGGAGTCGATCTCCATGCGCAGCCGGGAGGCGGCCTCGTCCACCAGGTCGATGGCCTTGTCCGGCAGGAAGCGGGAGGTGATGTAACGGTCGGAGAGCGTGGCGGCGGCCACCAGCGCGCTGTCCGCGATCTGCACCTTGTGATGGGCCTCGTAACGGCCCTTGAGACCGCGCAGGATGGCGATGCTGTCCTCGACGGTCGGCTCGGCGACCAGCACCTGCTGGAAGCGCCGCTCCAGCGCCGGGTCCTTCTCGATCCGCTCGCGGTACTCGTCCAGGGTGGTGGCGCCGACCATGCGCAGCTCACCGCGGGCGAGCATCGGCTTGAGCATGTTGCCGGCGTCCATCGCGGAGTCGCCGCCCGCCCCGGCGCCGACGACGGTGTGCAGTTCGTCGATGAACGTGATGATCTGCCCGTCGGAGTCCTTGATCTCGGCGAGGACGGTCTTCAGCCGCTCCTCGAACTCGCCCCGGTACTTCGCGCCCGCGACCATCGCGCCGAGGTCGAGCGCCACCAGCCGCTTGTCCTTCAGCGACTCGGGCACATCGCCCTTCACGATCCGCTGGGCCAGGCCCTCGACCACCGCGGTCTTGCCGACGCCGGGCTCGCCGATGAGCACGGGGTTGTTCTTGGTGCGGCGGGACAGCACCTGGACGACCCGCCGGATCTCCTGGTCCCGCCCGATGACCGGGTCGAGCTTGCCGTCGCGGGCCGCCGCGGTGAAGTCGGTGCCGAACTTCTCCAGGGCCTTGTACTGGCCCTCGGGGTCGGCGGTGGTCACGCGGCGCCCTCCCCTCGCCTTCTGGAAGGCCGCCAGCAGCTTCTTGGCGTCGGCGCCCTGCCCCGTCAGCACCTCGCCGGCCGCGCCGCCCTTCGCGGCGATGCCGATGAGCAGGTGCTCGGTGGAGAGGTAGTCGTCGCCGAGTTCCTTCGCGCGCTCACTCGCGTCGGCGAGGACGGCGAGCAGTTCCCGGTTGGGCTGCGGGGGCGCGACGGTGGACCCGGTCACGCTGGGCAGTCCGGCGAGCACCCGCTCGACCCCGGAGCGCACGGCGGCCTGGTCGGCGTCGACGGCGGCGAGCAGATCGGTGATGTTCTCGTTCTCCTGCCCCTGGAGCAGAGCCAGCAGCAGATGAGCAGGCGTGAGGTCCGGGTGCCCCTCGGTCACGGCCCTGTTGCTGGCCGCGTTGATCGCGTCCCGGCTCCTGTTGGTCAGCTCGGCGTCCACGTTCGCGTTCTCCTCCTCGGCGTCGGCTTGTCGGCCACGTCTCCCAGTGCTGACTTAACCAACGTACACAAAGTTGAGTCTATTCCACTCAAGGCGAGCTGAGGGAGTCTTCGGCGGCTACCTTCCGAACATGAGCCGACCCGCCGTGGAATACGCCGTTGACCTCGACGCCCCGCACGTGTCGTACCTCGCCTTCTGGCAAGAGCGCCACCTGTGCACGCTGACCACCCTGCGGGCCGACGGCAGCCCGCACGTGGTGCCCGTCTCCGTGACCTTCGATCCGGCGGCCCGGCTGGCCCGGGTGATCACGAACGGGACGAGCGCCAAGGCGGGGCATGTCCGCGCGGCCGGTCCGGCCGGCGCCCGGGTCGCCGTCTGCCAGGTGGACGGCCGCCGCTGGGCCACCCTGGAGGGCCGCGCCTTCGTCCACGCCGACCGAGACCGAGTCGCGGAGGCGGAACGCCGCCACGCCGAACGCTACGAACGGACTCCGTCCCCCAACCCGTCCCGGGTGGTGATCGAAATCAAGGTGGAGCGTGCCTTGGGCCGCGGCTGACCGCAACACCGAACAGACACAGGCGCCCCCGCGCGCCCCACGGAGGCCGAGACGGGCCGAGCGGATCCGGGCGTGGGGCCCGGACCTGCACGGCACCGGGTGCGGGCGGCCTCCAAACACCAGACACGAAGACGGGGGCACTCCTGGCCCGCCTGGCACCGAGGAGGGCCGGGCAGGCCCTCGGACGCGGGCGACCGGAAGCCGGCGACCCCCAGGCCCGAGACGCCGGACGGACGCAGCCGACGCCGGACGCGCGTGACGCCGAGGCAAGCCCGGCGGGCCCGGCACGCAGGTGGCCGGACACACACGGCACCTGACGCAGGCGACGGCACCGCCGAACGCAACCGGCGCCGGTCGCACCCGACGCCGGACCCGCCTGACGTCGAGGTGGGCCAGGCGGACCCTGGGATACGGTGAACGCCGGGCATGCGGGCGACGCCCAAGCGCAGGACGCGGACACAAGCGACACTGGACGCGCGTGACCCCCGGAAGCAGACGACACCGCACCGCAAGACGCCGGACCCACACGACACCGGAAACGAGCGACACCAGACGCGTCCGAAGCCGGACGCGCGTCACTCCTGTAACGGCTAGGCAAGCCGGGCGGGCCCGGGCGTGGGGGCCGGACCTGCACGGGACCGGGCGCGGGCGGCAGCCAGGTGTCGGACGCCGGGCCCAGGTGACACCGGACGTTCACGGTCTCCATCGGCGCCCGTGTCGTCGTGGGACACAGGAGGGGGGCGGTCGTGTTGGGGTCAAGTGTCATTCCCGGCCTAGTCCGCATTCGGCCGGTAACGGTTTTCGGCCAGCGTCAGAACGCGCCGATGTCGCGACATGTCCCCAGAAACTACAGCGGCGTCACCGTGTTCAGGTCACGGTGACGCCGCTGCGGGGGGAAGCGCCTGAGCGATCTTTTACGACGGGGGAATCGCGTCAGGCACTGCGGGGGGTGGCCGAGATGGTCCTCAGGTCCGCGACCTCCGGCTCCGCGAGCCGGTGGTCCCGTTGGTCCAGGTTCACAAAGATCATTCCGTACCGGATGGCACATCGCACAGGCTGCGGCGCCCCTCGGGGCTTCCTCAGACACCGGTACGCCCGCACGTCCTCGTCCTCGTCCCGCGTCACGACGACCGGCTCGCCGAACACGGTCACCATCAGCGAGTCGCCGCTGTGGGGGATGGCGGTGACCAGGTCGATGAAGTGCCAGCCGGAGCGATAGGCGGTCGCCATCTCACGGCGGAAGGATCGGTCGTCGGGTGGAGTGGTCACGTCAGCTCCCGGCTCCATCTGCCGGCGGGAGCGGCCACGAGGTGTTGTCCTCGCCCATCACGACGATCGGCCAGCTGGTGTTTGCCCGAACATCGCTCTGCTCGCCGGAGAAGCCGCCCAACACGCCGACGGCCACGAGGGCGGAGAAGGCAGAGACAAGCACCGAGCCAAGCATTTTCTTACGCATAGTCGGCTTCGTCCTCACTCGAAGGTCCCCTTTTCCCCCGTCGGGTATGACGATGGCTCATTCGGGCACGTCATGGCCACACAATCGGTGCATCATGTTCCTGCATGTTCAGGACCCTGGGGGGTGGAGATTTGGCAACGAATCACATAAAAGCGACACATCCCCATGCTGTGACGGAACTGTGCGAGGACGGTGGCCGCATCTACGCCGCAGCTCTACGCACCGGTCGCGTCGCACGCACAGATGTGGAAACCGCCCCCTGTCTCCTGGAGTTCGGCCTGCTCCACCCGGACCCGGACGATCCGGACCAATTGCGTCCGGTGTCCCCCGCGGTCGCCCTGGCACGGCGCCTCAGCCCCATAGAGCGCGAGATAACCGAGCGCCGGCGGCTGACCATCGAGCTGGCCGGCGCCTTCGAGCCGTTCATGGCGCTCAGCACACAGGCCACGACCAGCAGCGACTCGATGACCCTGCTGGAGGGCAGCGAACGGATCAACGCCGCGCTGAACCTGGCCACCGAGCAGTGCCGCACCGAAGTGCTCACGGTCCAGCCCAGCGACCGCATCTCCGAACGCAGCGTGCTCAAGGGCCTGGAGCGCGACCGTCCGCTGATCGAACGCGGCGTCCGGATCCGCACCCTGTACCAGCACACCGCCCGCCACAACCCGGAGAAGCTGGCCTACGCCGCGCACCTCGCCGACGGCAAGGCGGAGTACCGCACCATCGACGAACTGGTGGAGCGACTGATCATCTGCGACGACACCGTCGCCTTCATCCCCATCCGCGACGACCAGCAGGTCGCCCTGGAACTGCGCCAGCCGGGACTGGTCCGCTACCTCGTCAAGGTCTTCGAGTTCATGTGGAGCCGCGCCGTCCCGCTGGGCACGGACGGGCCCTACGAGCCGGCCCCCGACGGCATCACGGACATCCAGCACTCCATCGCCAAGCTCCTCGTCGAGGGCCATGTCGACGAGGCCATCGCCCGCCGTCTCGGCATGAACGTACGCACCTGCCGCGCCCATATCGCCAAGCTGGCCCAGGCCCTGGGCAGCGGCAGCCGGGCCCAGCTCGGCTATCTCATCGCACGCTCGGGGATCCTTGATCAGGAAGGCTGAGCGGGCTCCCGCCCGCGGTGCGCGGCGGACCGTCCAGGCCCACCTGGGCGATGCGCACGCCCAACTGGGTACGGCTGGCCGCGCCGAGGGTTTCCGACAGCCGGGCGATATGGGCGCGGCAGGTACGGACGCTGATGCCGAGGCGCTCCGCGATGACCGCGTCCTGGTGGCCCTCCGCGAGCAGCGCGGCGATGGACTGCTCACGGTGCGAGATGCCCTCGATGCCGGTGTCGGGCAGCGGGGCGGTCAGCGGGATCGCCAGCCGCCACAGCCGCTCGAACACCGTCACCAGGTATTCGACCAGCGCCGGGTGACGCAGTTCCAGCGCCATCGTGCGGTCGGTGTTGGCCGGGATGAAGGCGACCGTGCGGTCGAACAGGATCAGCCGGTCGATGACCTCGTCCAGGGTGCGGGCCTCGACCGTGTCGCCCATCAGCTCCAGGTAGTTGAGCAGCCCCTGGCCGTGCCGCGCCACATGCGTGTACAGGTCGCGCATGCGCACGCCCCGGCCGCGCAGCGCCAGCGCCCGGTGCAGGCCCTCGGTCAGCTCGGCCTCCCGCCGGATGCCGCCCGGCTGCACCGTCAGCACCTCGGTGGTGCACGCCTCGGTCGCCTCGTCCATCGCCGCCTGGATGCGGGACAGCCCGTCGAGCACCCGGATCGCGGTGCCCTCGGCCGGGGCGTACGCGGCGGTCTGGAGCTGGCGGCCGAGACCGGCGTACCGCTCGAAGGCGGCCACCGCCGACCCCACCCGCCGCTGGCTCTCCCTGACCTCCTCGTACACGCCGCGCAGCAGCCGGGTCATGACCTCCTGCGGCGAGGTCGGCACCAGCCAGTCCATGGCGTCCGGGTCCGGGTGCAGCAGGGCGAGTTCCAGCAGGCAGGGCACCGGCTCGGCCTCCGCGCGCGGCACACGGCCGCGCCGCAAGGCCCGGGAATACACGCGATCCCCGGCTTCGCACAGGCGGTCGGCGCCATGTGGATGCTCCTCCGTTCCGCACCCGGCCATCGCCCATTCCACCCCCGGTTGCTGCCACTTCCGCAGCGCAACTATGCGCGGCGCCGACCGGCTCCGCAACACGGCTCTTCCTGCCGCGCCCCGGGATAAGCACCGGTATCTCCCGCTTCCTCCCAGGGTCCCGCAGCCCACCCGCCACCGCCCGGCTACGGCCCGCACGGCAAGAGTTGCCCGAGCAAAGCACGGCGGACATCGTGGACCTGGCCGGTTCCGGTGAAGCCTGATCGTCGCCTCCGGCCGGGGCGGTGGCACGAGAGATGCGGGGAACGTGCCCAGGCGGCCACCGAACCCCCGGGAGCGGCAGCGAGGGCCGTACTCCCCGGGGCGACCTCGACGGCCGTCGGCGCGGGCCGGCGAGGGCACCGCGCACCGGCCCCCGCTAGGCCACATCCCCGCCCCCGGGCAGCGCACAACAGGCCCCCGGCGCCCCTCAGGCGCGCGTCAACCGGCCCTGGAATCCCGGAACTTGACCCGCCCCGGTCGAGGCAGGCGCAGCCGTGGGTGCTACTTCAGGCCGAGGGCGTCGCAGGCCGCCTTGTACTTGGCGGTGCAGATGTCGGAGATCTTGTAGATGCCGTCCGCGACGACCGTGTCGTCGATGTTGTTCTTGGTCATCGCGCTCACCTGCACCAGCTGGGCCGGGATGCCCTTGGTGGTGGGGCTGTCCACCGTGTCGCGGGTGAGCGCGTCGAACTGGATGTCCTTGCCCTGGACCTTCGCGACCGCCATCTCGGCGGCCGATTCGGCCTCGTCCGGGTAGGGCTTGTAGACGCTCATGTACTGCTCGCCGGCGATGATCCGCTGCACCGCAGAAAGCTCCGCGTCCTGCCCGGTGATCGGCGGCAGATCGGTCACGCCGGCGGCCTGGAGCGCCTTGATGACGCCGCCCGCCATGCCGTCGTTGGCGGAGTAGACGGCCGCGATGTTGTCCTTGCCGATGTCGTTGATCGCGCGAACCATGTTGGCCTCGGCGTTCTCCGCCTTCCAGTCCTTCGTGTCGAAGGACGCCGCGATCGTCACCTTGCCGTTCAGTTCGGACAGCGCGCCCTGCTTGAACTGCTTCGCGTTCGGGTCGGTCGGCGAGCCGTTCATCATGACGACCTTGTCGGAGGAGTCGATGTCCGTGCCCAGCGCCTCCAGCAGCGACCGCCCCTGCGCCTCACCGACGAGTTCGTTGTCGAAGGAGATGTACGCGTCGATCGGCCCCTCGGCCAGCCGGTCGTACGCGATGACCGGGATGCCCGCCTCCTTGGCCTTCTTCACCTGGCCCGCGATGGCGTGCGAGTCGACCGCGTCCAGCAGGATGACATCGACCCTGTCGTCGATCATCTTCTGCATCTGCGCGGTCTGCTTCGCCGCGTCCGCCTCGGCGTTGGCGTACTCGACCCTGCCCCGCTGCTTGGTCAGGGAGGCGACCTTCTCCTTGATGATGGGGTGGTCGAACTTCTCGTACCGCGTGTTCGCCGTCTCCGGCAGCAGCAGGCCCACGGTGATGTCGTCGCCCTTGGTGGGGCTCGCGTCGCCGGAGTCACCCGTCGCGTGCAGAACGCCGCAGCCGGCGAGCGACAGGACCATCGAGGATGCGGCCACGGATATGGCGATACGACGCATTCGGGTGCTCACTTCAGGTGCGTTCGGGACGTGGAGGCCGCATTGCGGCGCAGATGACAGAAAAGCCAACGCGCCGACACCACCCGCGTCAAGCAGAACCGCTTAACGAGTGCGCAACACCACGCCCGAAGACCGTGTGAAGGTCTGGCGGAACCTACGCCAAACCCTCTTTACCGGCTCTCCACCCAAGGGAGTTCGGGTGAAGACCGTCAGTCGCTCTGCTGCCGTTTCGGCCGCCACACCACGAGCGCACTGGTCTGCTGGACCTCCTGATACGGCACCAGATCCCGGCGGTAGGAGGCGTGGACGGCGGCCTCCCGCTGCCGCATGGCCGCGGCCGCTCCGTCCAGGGCCGCCTCCAGTTCCGCGACGCGGGACTGGAGCGCGGCGACCTGGTTCTCCAGCTCGATGATGCGCTTGATACCGGCCAGGTTGATGCCCTCGTCCTGCGACAACTGCTGCACCTGACGGAGCAGTTCGATGTCGCGGGCCGAGTAACGGCGGCCCCGTCCCGCGGTGCGGTCCGGAGAGACAAGACCGAGCCGGTCGTACTGGCGCAGCGTCTGCGGGTGGAGTCCGGAGAGCTGGGCCGCCACCGAGATGACGTAGACCGGGGTCTCCTCGGTCAGTTCATACGGGTTACGTCGACGGCCGTCCATCACCCTCAAGCTCCCTTCGCGGCCTCGAACAGCTCCGCCCGCGGATCCTCGCCCACGGTCGCCTCGCGATACGCCTCCAGCGCGTCACGAGCCTTCCCCGTCAGGTCCCCGGGAACACTCACCTCGACGGTGACCAGCAGGTCCCCGCGCGTGCCGTCCTTGCGGACCGCGCCCTTGCCCCGGGCCCGCATGGTGCGGCCGTTGGGTGTGCCCGGCGGCAGTTTCAGCGTGACGGCGGGACCGCCCAGGGTCGGCACCCGGACCTCGCCGCCGAGGGCCGCCTCGGTGAACGTCACCGGGACGGTCACCGTGAGGTTGTCGCCCTTGCGGCCGAACACCGGGTGCTCGCCGACGTGCACGACCACGTACAGGTCGCCCGCCGGGCCGCCGCGCTCGCCGGGTGCGCCCTTGCCGCGCAGCCGGATCCGCTGCCCGTCCGTCACCCCCGCGGGGATGCGGACCTGCATGGTCCGGGACGACTTGGCCCGGCCGCTGCCCTTGCACTCCAGGCAGGGGTGCTCGGCGATCAGACCGCGGCCCTTGCAGTCGGGGCAGGGGTCGGTCAGCGAGAAGCCGCCGCCCGAACCCCGCGCCACCTGGCCGGTGCCGACGCAGGTCGGGCACACGCGCGGTGTGCCGTTCTTGTCGCCGGTGCCGGAGCATGCCTTGCACGGGGTCTGCGAGGACATCCTCAGCGGCACCGTGGCGCCCTCGATGGCCTCCGTGAAGCTCAGCGTGACCTCGGACTCGATGTCCTGGCCGCGCCGCGGCTGGGTGCGCGTGGTGCCCGTGCCGCCCCGGTTGAACAGGCCCCCGAAGACGTCGCCGAGGCCGCCGCCGAAGCCGCCCCCGCCCTGGGCGTTGCCCCCGAAGAGGTCGCCCAGGTCGAAGTTGAAGTTGCCGCCGCCCGCGCCCGGCCCCGGGCGGTAGCCGCCGTTGCCGAAGAGGGTGCGGGCCTCGTCGTACTCCTTGCGCTTCTTGGGGTCACCGAGGATGTCGTTCGCCTCGGAGATCTCCTTGAAGCGCTCCTCCGCCTTGGCGTTGCCCTTGTTGGCGTCCGGGTGGTACTCGCGGGCGAGCTTCCGGTACGCCTTCTTGATCTCCGCCTCGGTGGCGTCCTTGGGGACGCCGAGGACCTTGTAGTAGTCCTTCTCGATGAAGTCCTTGGTGCTCATCCCCGACGTCCCTCCTTCCGCTCGATGCTTACGTCAGCCCTCTTCCGGGCCACCGTTCTCCTTGTCGTCAGCGGAGCCGGCCGAGCCGCCGGAGCCGCCCGCCGCACTCTCGTCACCGCCCTCCGCCTTGGCCGGCTGCGCCCCGGGCTGGGGTTCGGCCACGGCCACCCGCGCGGGGCGGATGGTGCGCTCGCCGATCCGATACCCGGGCTGCAGAATCGCCACGCACGTCGTCTCGCTGACGTCCGGCGCGTACGAGTGCATCAGGGCCTCGTGGATCGTCGGGTCGAAGGGCTCGCCCTCCTTGCCGAACTGCTGCAGTCCCATCTTGGCCGCGACGGTCTCCAGCGATTCGGCGACGGACTTGAAACCGCCGACGAGTTCGCCGTGTTCCCGGGCGCGGCCGATGTCGTCGAGCACGGGCAGGAGCTCGGTCAGGAGGTTCGCGATGGCGATCTCCCGGACCGCGACCCGGTCGCGCTCGACGCGGCGGCGGTAGTTCTGGTATTCGGCCTGGAGGCGCTGGAGGTCCGTGGTGCGCTCGCCCAGCGCCATACGGACCTGGTCCAGCTGGGCCACCAGGCCGGCGTTCTGGCTCGCGTCCCCTGCCGGGGCCGCCGCCTCCTCCGGAGAGGGCGAGGCGGCCTGCGGCTCGGCGTCTTCGGGGGTGGCGCCTGAGGGGACGTCGGGCTTCTCGTCGAAGCCCGGGGTCTCCTCCGTCACGCGGCACCGTCCTTGCGCTCGTCGTCCACGATCTCGGCGTCGACGACATCGTCGTCGGCCTTGGTCCCGGCCGCACCCGGGGTGCCGGCGGCGGCCTGCCCGGTCTGGGCGTCGGCGTACATGGCCTGGCCCAGCTTCTGGGAGACGGCCGCGACCTTCTCCGTGGCGCTGCGGATCTCGGTGGTGTCCTCGCCCTTGAGCTTCTCCTTCAGCTCGGCGACGGCCGCCTCGACCTCGGTCTTGATCTCGCCCGGGACCTTGTCCTCGTTGTCCTTGAGGAACTTCTCCGTCTGGTAGACCAGCTGCTCGCCCTGGTTACGGGTCTCGGCGGCCTCGCGGCGCTTGTGGTCCTCCTCCGCGTACCGCTCGGCCTCCTCGCGCATGCGGTCGACCTCGTCCTTCGGCAGCGAGGAGCCGCCGGTGACGGTCATCTTCTGCTCCTTGCCGGTGCCGAGGTCCTTCGCCGTGACATGCATGATGCCGTTGGCGTCGATGTCGAAGGAGACCTCGATCTGCGGGACGCCGCGCGGCGCCGGCGGCAGACCGGTCAGCTCGAACATGCCGAGCTTCTTGTTGTAGGCCGCGATCTCGCGCTCGCCCTGGTAGACCTGGATCTGCACCGACGGCTGGTTGTCCTCGGCCGTGGTGAAGATCTCCGAACGCTTCGTCGGGATCGTCGTGTTGCGCTCGATCAGCTTGGTCATGATGCCGCCCTTGGTCTCGATGCCGAGGGACAGCGGGGTCACGTCGAGGAGCAGGACGTCCTTGACCTCACCCTTGAGGACACCGGCCTGCAGCGAGGCGCCGATGGCGACGACCTCGTCCGGGTTGACGCCCTTGTTGGCCTCCTTGCCGCCGGTCAGCTCCTTGACCAGTTCGGCGACGGCGGGCATACGGGTGGAGCCGCCGACGAGGACGACGTGGTCGATCTCGCCGAGCTGGATGCCGGCGTCCTTGATGACGTTGTGGAACGGGGTCTTGCAGCGCTCCAGCAGGTCCGCGGTCAGCTGCTGGAACTGGGCGCGGGTCAGCTTCTCGTCCAGGTGCAGCGGGCCCTCGGCGGACGCGGTGATGTAGGGCAGGTTGATCGAGGTCTCGGTGGACGAGGACAGCTCGATCTTGGCCTTCTCCGCGGCCTCGCGCAGCCGCTGGAGGGCCATCTTGTCCTTGGACAGGTCCACGCCGTGGCCGGACTGGAACTGCTTGACCAGGTAGTCGACGACGCGCTGGTCCCAGTCGTCACCGCCGAGGTGGTTGTCGCCGTTGGTGGCCTTCACCTCGACGACGCCGTCGCCGATCTCCAGGAGGGACACGTCGAAGGTGCCGCCACCGAGGTCGAAGACGAGGATCGTCTGGTCGTCCTTGTCG
The DNA here is from genome assembly GCF_057537855.1 of Streptomyces diversicolor. Taxonomy (NCBI): domain Bacteria; kingdom Bacillati; phylum Actinomycetota; class Actinomycetes; order Kitasatosporales; family Streptomycetaceae; genus Streptomyces; species Streptomyces diversicolor. The sequence goes on along the minus strand of NZ_BAAJXA010000058.1, from coordinate 11,064 downwards.
AGGCCGTAGGCGAGCGCGGCCGCGGTGGGCTCGTTGACGATGCGCAGGACGTTGAGGCCCGCGATCTCGCCGGCCTCCTTGGTGGCCTGGCGCTCGGAGTCGTTGAAGTACGCGGGGACGGTGATGACCGCGTCGGTCACCTTCTCGCCCAGGTAGGACTCGGCGTCCCGCTTCAGCTTCTGCAGGATGAACGCGGAGATCTGCTGCGGGTTGAAGTCCTTCCCGTCCAGCTGGATCTTCCAGTCGGTGCCCATGTGGCGCTTCACGGAGCGGATGGTCCGGTCCACGTTGGTGACCGCCTGGCGCTTGGCGACCTCGCCGACGAGCACCTCGCCGTTCTTGGCGAAGGCGACGACGGACGGCGTGGTCCTGGCGCCCTCTGCGTTGGTGATGACGGTGGGCTCGCCGCCCTCCAGAACGCTGACGACGGAGTTAGTCGTGCCCAGGTCGATGCCGACCGCACGTGCCATGGTGATTTCCTCCAGCTGACTTGAGTGGAACGGACTCAAGTGTGCATGAGGCGGCCCGCTGGGTCAACAGACCTGAGTCAGCTGGGCTCAACTCTTATCCGCTCCTTACACGCAACTGGGCGCTGACCTGCGTAGACGCCATACGGCGTGCCCCGTACGCCGGAACCCGCAACAGCAGGAGTACGACGACCAGCGCCCCGCCCGCCACCCACAGCACGCTCTCCTCGCCCGCCCACCCGGTGTGCGCGAGCACCCCGACGAGCACCCCGGAGAACGCCGCGAGCGCCGCCAGCACGGTGGCACCCTGCGGGGTGAGCCCGAGCCGCCGCAGCCGGTGCGCCACATGGTCGGGGCCCTCGCGCAGCAGCGGCCTGCGGGCCATCCGCCGCGACACCGCCACGAGCAGCACGTCGACGCCGGCCAGGGCGGTCAGCGAGAACAGCACGCCCGCGCTGGACCCGATCCCGTACCCGGCCCGGGTGAACACGCCCGCCGCGGCCAGCAGGAACCCCGTGAACAGCGAGCCGCAGGCGCCGAGGCCGATCCGCGCGGGATGCCAGTTGTGCATGAGGAACCCGGTGAGCGCGGCGGCGAGCACGCTGAGCAGCACGGCCAGCCCGTCCATCACCTCGGCGGCGGCGCAGGCCCCCACGCCGAAGGCGGTCACCACCCCGACGGTCCCGGCGAGCCCGTCGGCGTGGTCCAGGGCCCGGAAGGCGAGCGCCACGAACACGATCCACGCCACCGCCGGCAGTCCGGCCGCCACCCCGGTCTCCTCGTACGGTACGACCGCGGCGGCCGCCACCGCCGTACCGGCGACCAGCACCCGGGCCCGCAGCCGCCACACGTCGGCGACCAGTCCGAGCAGGGCGACGCCCGCGGCCGCGAGGAGCAGCCGGCCGACGCCGTCGCCGAGCGGCGCGACCCCCGTCCACTGGCCCGCGCCGGCGACGAGACAGGTGACGAGGACGACGGCGGCGCCGCCCAGCAGCGGCACGGGGCGCCGGCACCGGCGGTCGACCACGCCGGCGCGCAGCGCGGGGGCGCGGAGCAGTGCCGCGAGCACGGCGGTGAGCAGCAGGGCGGTGGTGGCGGCGAGAATCCCGTAGAGCACGGCTCCAAAGTAGGCGTGAACGGGGCGATTCGGTATGAATAACACGATCGAATAACCCGAATCCGACGAATCGCTGCGCGTCTTTGCGGGATCGGCCACCCGCCGCGGAGCGGCACGCCGTCCGCCGAGTGCGGCATGTCTTTGCCGGATCGGCCACCCGCCGCGGAGCGGCACGCCGTCCGCCGAGCGCGGCATGTCTTTGCCAGATCGGCCACCCGCCGCGGGGCGGCACGCCGTCCGCCGAGCGCGGCATGTCTTTGCCAGATCGGCCACCCGCCGCGGGGCGGCACGCCGTCCGCCGAGTGCGGCCACGTCTCGGCTGAGCGCGCAGTTCCCCGCGCCCCTTCGGGCGGCGACCCTGGGCCCCGACGGCAAGCGGAGCCGCGCCGCCGGGACGGGTCCGGCCACCCGCCGCGGGGCAGCACGCGGTCCGCCGAGTGCGGCCACGTCCGGGCTGAGCGCGCAGTTCCCCGCGCCCCTTCGGGGGCCACGCCCACCCGCCACATGCCCGGTCGGCCCACCGGACGAACCCCGGGTCGGGCCGGCGCCTGCGCTGCCGCCGGCCTCCGGCCCGCGGCGAGCCCCCGCCGAACCCGCGCCCCGTGGCCACCCCCGCCCGGCCCTCGACCGGACCCGGCGCCCCAGCCTGGTAGTGGGGCGACTCAGATCACCTCGTGCCCGGCTACAGTGCGAAGGAAGATGGGGGTAGTCTCAGACGGACTGCATAAGTTACCGCTTAGTAATTTCGAGGCCGCCTCAGGAGCCCCAATGCAACTCGCCGCGATCATCGTGTCGCTGGTCCTGATCGTGGTCGGCGTGGCACTGTTCGGCCGCGCCCTCCTCCAGCTCTACGCCTTCATGCGCCTCGGCCAGCCCGTCCCGGCCGGGACCCGGACCGACGCCCCCGCACAGCGCACACTCACCGTGGTCAAGGAATTCCTCGGCCACACCCGGATGAACCGCTGGGGCGTCGTCGGCGTGGCGCACTGGTTCGTGGCGGTGGGCTTCTTCACCTTGCTGCTGACGATCGTCAACGCGATCGGCCAGCTGTTCCAGGCGGACTGGCTGCTGCCGGTCATCGGCGACTGGGCCCCGTACAACGTCTTCGTCGAGTTCATCGGCACCATGACGGTCCTCGGCATCCTGGTGCTGATCGCCGTCCGCCAGCTGAGCCACCCGCGCCGCCCGGGCCGCAAGTCCCGCTTCGCGGGCTCCAACTTCGGCCAGGCGTACTTCGTCGAGGCCGTCATCCTCATCGTCGGCGTCTGCATCTTCATGCTGCACGCCCTGGAGGGCGCCCAGCACCACGTGAACGGCTACGAGGCGTCCTTCTTCGTCTCGTACCCGGTCGTCTCCTGGCTGAGCGGCACGGACGTCTCCACGCTGCAGAACCTCACCTACTTCTTCGCCGGCCTGAAGATCGCCACGTCCTTCATCTGGATGATCACGGTCGCCCTGAAGACCGACATGGGTGTGGCCTGGCACCGCTTCCTCGCGTTCCCGAACATCTGGTTCAAGCGCAACGCCACCGGCGAGTCCTCCCTCGGCGCACTCCTGCCGATGACCTCCGGCGGCAAGCCGATCGACTTCGCCGACCCCGGTGACGACGACGTCTTCGGCGTATCGCAGGTCGAGCAGTTCTCCTGGAAGGGCCTGCTGGACTTCTCCACCTGCACCGAGTGCGGCCGCTGCCAGTCGCAGTGCCCGGCCTGGAACACCGGCAAGCCACTCTCCCCGAAGCTGCTGATCATGTCCCTGCGGGACAACGCGCACGCCAAGGCGCCGTACCTGCTCGCGGGCGGCGGCAAGACCATGGAGGGCGAGGAGAAGGCCACCGCGGAGCAGCTGAAGGACGTCCCGGCGACGGCGCTCGCCGAGGCCGAACGACCGCTGATCGGCACCGCCGAGGCTGCGTCTGACAGCGGCCACGCCGCGGGCGGCGTCATCGACCCGGACGTGCTGTGGTCCTGCACCACCTGCGGCGCCTGCGTCGAGCAGTGCCCGGTCGACATCGAGCACATCGACCACATCGTCGACATGCGCCGCTACCAGGTGATGATCGAGTCCGCGTTCCCGTCCGAGGCGGGCACGATGCTCAAGAACCTGGAGAAGAAGGGCAACCCCTGGGGCCTGGCCAAGAAGCAGCGCCTCGCGTGGACGCAAGAGCTGCTGCGGGAAGGTGCCGACTTCGAGGTCCCGGTCGTCGGCCAGGACATCGAGGACCTCACCGAGGTCGAGTACCTGTACTGGGTCGGCTGCGCCGGCGCCCTGGAGGACCGCGCCAAGAAGACCACCAAGGCGTTCGCGGAACTCCTGCACATCGCGGGCGTCAAATTCGCGATCATGGGCGGCGACGAGAAGTGCACCGGCGACTCCGCCCGCCGCCTCGGCAACGAGCCCCTGTTCCAGGAACTGGGCGCCGAGAACGTCATGGCCCTGAACATGGCGTTCGGCGAGGAACTGGACGACGACGGCAAGGTGACCGACGAGTCCCGCAAGCCGAAGTCGGCGAAGAAGATCGTCGCCACCTGCCCGCACTGCCTCAACACCATCGGCAACGAATACCCGCAGCTCGGCGGCGACTACGAGGTCATCCACCACACCCAGCTGCTCCAGCACCTCGTCGACGAGGGCAGGCTGATCCCCGTCACCCCGGTCGAGGGCATCATCACCTACCACGACCCCTGCTACCTGGGCCGCCACAACAAGATCTACACACCCCCGCGCGAGATCATCGGCAAGGTCCCGGGCCTCAGGAACGAGGAGATGCACCGGCACAAGGAACGCGGCTTCTGCTGCGGCGCCGGCGGCGCCCGCATGTGGATGGAGGAGCGGATCGGCAAGCGCATCAACAACGAGCGCGTCGACGAAGCCCTCTCCCTCAACCCGGACATCGTCTCCACCGCCTGCCCGTTCTGCCTGGTCATGCTCACCGACTCCGTCAACGGCAAGAAGAACGAGGGCAAGGCCAAGGAGTCCATCCAGGTCGTGGACGTCGCCCAGCTGCTCCTCGACTCCGTCAAGACGCCGATCGACCCGGCGGGCGAGCCGAAGACCGAGGACGCACCGGAGCCCGAGCCGGTGAAGTGACCGGCGAAGCCCTGGACATACCGACACCCTCGTGCCCCGGCGGGCCCGGGGGTGTCGTCGTCCTGTGCACACGTGCATCATGGCCGGGTCGTTGTCGACGGGACGGACGGGGCGGGCGATGCGCGTGCGGACGTACGGGAAACGGACGGCGGTGGCGGTGGCGCTCGGCTGCGGGGGTCTGCTCCTCGCCGCCTGCGGCCCCGGGGCCCCCGACGCCGGCCCCGCCGACCGCGACCCGGTCACCATCGCCGACGCCCCCGCCCTGCTCCCCGTACCGCGCGGCACCGGCAGCGACGTCCCCGACGACTTCAACGGCGACGGCCACCGCGACCTCGTCCTCGGCGACCTGGTGAAGGCGCGGAGCCACGAGGACGACGCGGGCATCGGCATCGTGTACGGCAGCGGACACGGACTCCGGCCCGGCGCACGGCAGTTGCTCAGCCCGCGCAAGCAGGCCGCGCCGACGAAGGGCCGGCTCCCCGCCGTCTTCGACCCGGAGACGAGCTGCGACCTGGACGGCGACGGCTTCACCGACCTCGTCGTGTCGACCGACCCGCCCTACGACGGCCAGGGCGCGCCCCCGGTGCCGCTGCAGATCCTGTTCGGCTCCCCCGCGGGCCTGACCGGCCGCGCCGTCCCGCTCTCCGTCCCGGCCCGCGCCCGTTTCGGCAACGACTGGCCCGACCAGCCGGTGTGCGGCGACTTCGACGGGGACGGCAAGGCCGACCTCGTGGTGCACGCCTCCGGCGGCCGGCTGTCGTACCTGCGGGGCCCGTTCAGCCGGGCCGGCGCCCCGCACGCGGCCGGCGCGCCGATCCCCGCCCCGGGCGAGGCACCCACCGGGCCCGCCGTCGACATCGACCGCGACGGCTACGACGACATGGTCGTCCGCGCCGCCACCGGCCCCGCCGCCTCAGCCGTGGTGCACGGCGGCCCCGACGGCCCGACCCGCACCGGCGTGCGGCTGCCCGCCGGCAGCGACGTGGCGATCGGCCGCTTCGGCCGCGGTCCGGCCCTGGACGCGGCGATCGGCGGCACGGTGGAGACGGCCCTGCGCTACGACCTGCCCACGCCCCTGCGCGCCACCCTGGCCGCTCCCGGCTCCCTGCTCGACACCGCCGACTTCGACGGCGACGGCCACGACGACCTCGTCTCCAGCGGCTCCCGGCTGCGGATCGTGCCCGGCGGCACGGCGGGCCTCGCGGCCCGGGACACCGTCACCGTCACCCCGCCCGCCCGCGGCACCACCCGCGTCCTGGCCGTGGGCGACTTCGACGGCGACGGACGGGCCGACCTGGCGCTGCGGACGTACCGCGGCGAGACGAGGGACACCATCACCGTGTACCGGGGCGCGGGCAAGGGCCTGGTCGAGCCGAGGCCGGCGGTCACCTTCTCCAGCTCGGAGTTCCTGCCCCGCTGAACGCTCCGCGGGATTTGCCGCGCTGTGCCCTGCCGTGCCGTGCCGTCGGGCGTCCGCGGCACCGTCGTGGCTGGTCGCGCAGTTCCCCGCGCCCCCAAGGACCAAGGGGGCGCGGGCCCCTGAACTCCTCCGGAAAGGCCCCCTAGGGGACCCCTAGGGGATGTCACAGCTCGGCCGCAAAGCCGGGCCCGAACGCCCGGGCCCCGCACGCCACTCGGCGGGACCAGGTACGTTCGATGGCGTGGCTGGATTCAGGATCGGACGCGGCGGCCGGAACGACCGGGCCCCGCAAGCGCGCCCGCAGAACCCCCCGTACCGACAGCAGGCCCCGCAGGGCCCGGCGCACGGCCGGCAGGGGCAGTCGTACGGCCCGTCGTACGGCTATCCCCCCGCGCCGCAGCCGCAGCCGCAGCCGCAGCCGCAGCAGCGGCCGCGGTACGGCGACGGCGGCCAGTGGCGGCAGGCGGGCGGCGGACACCCGGGCCAGGGCGGCGACGGCCCCGAGTACTTCGGCGACGGCTACGGCCACCAGGGCGGCCACCCACAGAACGGCTATCCGCAGAACGGCTACCCGCAGGGCGGCCACGACCCGTACGCGGCCAACCAGCCGGGCCACACCCAGGCGTTCTCGATAGACGAGGACCCGTACCAGCAGGGCGGGACCTACCGCGCGGGCTCCGCCCCGGCCGGTCCGATCGGCCCGCGCCTGCACTGGAAGGAACTGCTGCGCGGCATCGTCGTCGCACCCAACCAGACGTTCCTGCGGATGCGGGACTACACGATGTGGGGCCCGGCCCTCATCGTGACCTTCCTCTACGGTCTCCTCGCCGTCTTCGGCTTCGACGGGGCCCGCGAGGAGGCGATCAACGCGACGCTCTCCAACGCCGTACCGATCGTCCTGATCACCGCCGTCGCGATGGTGCTCAGCGCGTTCGTGCTGGGCGTGGTCACCCACACCCTGGCCCGCCAGCTCGGCGGCGACGGCGCCTGGCAGCCCACGGTGGGCCTGTCCATGCTGATCATGTCCGTCACGGACGCGCCCCGCCTGGTCGTCGCCATGTTCTTCGGCGGCGACGCGGGCTTCGTCCAACTCCTCGGCTGGGCCACCTGGCTCGCGGGCGGCGCCCTGCTGACCCTGATGGTCAGCCGCTCCCACGACCTGCCGTGGCCGCGGGCCCTGGGCGCGTCGGCGATCCAACTGATCGCCCTGCTGTCGATCGTGAAACTGGGCACCTTCTGACGGCCCACCCCCGAAGCCCGCAAAGGGCCCCAGGCACCCAAGCGGTTTCCAGGGGCCCATCAACCCCCACTCGGCAGTCTTCCCGTGCCCTTCTCAGGCGTCGAGCACCTGCCCGGCCCGCCGCACCACGGGCGGCAGAACACTCCACGGGAAGTTGATCCAGTCGTCCGTGCGCTTCCAGACGTACTCGCACTTCACGAGGCTCTGCGACTTCTCGTAGATCACGGCGGACCGTACCTCGGCGACCGTGTCCAGGCAGAAGTCGCGCACCAGCTTGAGGGTCTTGCCGGTGTCGGCGACGTCGTCGGTGATCAGGACCTTCTTCTCGGAGAAGTCGATCAGGTTCGGGACGGGCGCGAGCATCACCGGCATCTCCAGCGTGGTGCCCACACCGGTGTAGAACTCCACGTTCACCAGGTGGAGGTTCTTGCAGTCGAGGGCGTAGGCGAGCCCGCCCGCGAGGAACACCCCGCCCCGCGCGATGCTGAGCACGATGTCCGGCTCGTACCCGTCGTCCGCGATGGTCTGCGCCAACTCGCGCACGGCGTCGCCGAACCGCTCGTAGGTCAGGCTCTCGCGTATGTCGCTCACGTCGCTCACACCTGCGTCCGGTGGAAGTTGAGGTAGGAGCGGGAGGCGGTGGGCCCGCGCTGCCCCTGGTACCGCGAGCCGTACCGCTCGCTGCCGTACGGGGACTCGGCCGGCGAGCTCAGCCGGAACATGCACAGCTGCCCGATCTTCATGCCCGGCCAGAGCTTGATCGGCAGGGTGGCGAGGTTGGACAGCTCCAGCGTGACGTGCCCGGAGAACCCGGGATCGATGAAGCCCGCGGTGGAGTGTGTGACGAGCCCGAGCCGCCCGAGGGAACTCTTGCCCTCCAGCCGCGAGGCGAGGTCGTCGGGCAGCGTGATGACCTCGTACGTGCTGGCGAGCACGAACTCGCCGGGATGCAGGATGAACGGCTCGTCGCCGTCCGGCTCCACGAGCCGGGTCAGATCGGCCTGCTCGATGGAGGGGTCGATGTGCGGGTACCGGTGATTCTCGAACACCCGGAAGAACCGATCCAGCCGCACGTCGATGCTCGACGGCTGCACCATGGATTCGTCGTAGGGATCGATCCGCACCCGCCCGGCGTCGATCTCGGCCCGGATGTCCTTGTCTGAGAGAAGCACGTCCCGAGGATACGCAAGGCGCGCGGAGCCGTGACAATCGTGACGACTCCGCGCGCGGACGAGACGACCGGCGAAGCGCCGGTACGCCCCCGCTCGGCGGCGGCTACCACCTCTCACTTTCCCGACAGCCACAAGCTCCAACGAGCCCCTGTCCCTGCCGCTACTACCTACTGCACTGTCCCGCTGCTTCTGCTGCTGCTTCTGCTTCTCCGCATCACTGCTTCTCAAGCGCGACCGGCACCACGCTGCGGAGCCGGGCACACCGCGGACACCGGATGAGCCGGCCGGGTCCAAGCCGCTCGGCCTGCTGCATCGGGAACGAAGCGGTGCTGAACACGTGCCCATCGGCACAGCGGACGACGGTACGTTCCATCAAGTCCAAGAGTCCCTTCCCCAAGAGCCGCGTCTGGCCAACTACCCTGACGACAAAAGCCACATTACGGGATCAAAGAGACGACTCTCCAGGCGGCACTCCGACCCCACCCGGCCCCTCTTCCTCGCCCCCACGGTACGCCCCAACTCCGGCCCCCCGCACCCGGATCCCACCCCCTGAAACGCGCTCAGGCCCACGGCGTCAGCACCGGGGGCCTGCGATGAGGTAGAGTAACCGAGCGTTCGGACACCGACTCCGGTCGGCGTCTTACGCGGGTGTAGTTTAATGGTAGAACATCAGCTTCCCAAGCTGAGAGCGCGAGTTCGATTCTCGTCACCCGCTCCATACGAAACCCCCAGGTCATGGACCCGGGGGTTCTTTGTTGTCTAGACCGGTGGGCGAGGCGCGCACCACAACCGCACCATTAGCTCTCGGCGACCTCCTCGTTGTGGTGCGCGTCGTGGTGCTTCGCACGCTCGGCGCGGACCAGGTCATCGAGCCCGGCGGCGACCTCCCGTTGCCGCTCGTCGTCGGAGTGCTGATAGATCAGCGCGGCCTTCTCTGAGGACGGGCCCGCGCGGACCATCGTGTCCTTGAGGGTCGCGCCGGAACGGGTCGAGAGGGTGTGCCCGGTGTGACGAAGGTCGTAGAAGCGGAAGCCGTCCGGCAGACCGGCGACCGCGCGAGCCCGTCGCCACTTGCGGCCGTAGGAAGTCCGTCGGAAGGGCGCGCCCTTCTCGCCCACGAAGACCAGACCATCCGGCCCCTTCTCGGCGTACCAGGAGAGATGCCGCTTCACGTCCTTGTGGAGGAAGGCCGGGAGCACGACGATGCGGACACTCGCGTCCGACTTGGTCTCGCCGGGAGCGCGCTTGCCGTTGGTCCTTTCTGGCTCAGCGACACGGACGCGGATCACGAGATTGTCGGGATCGACGTCTCGGCGACGCAGGCCCGCGAGTGCTTCGGAGCGCATCGGGCCGTACGCGCCGAGGTAGATCATGAGGCGCCAGCGGATCCCGATCGCTTCGGCGAGGGCATCGACCTGGGCGACGGTGGCGATACGACGTTCGGCGGCTGACTCATTGCCCGCGCCCTTGATCCGGCACGGGTTGCGGCTGATCAGTTCGTCGTCGACAGCGGTTTCCATGATGGCTTTGACGAGCCGGTACGCCTTGGCGCCGGTCGCCCGCAGCCGCTCAGTGCGCCACTCACGGACGCGCGGGGCGGTGATCTCGTCCAGGTCGAGGGCGGCGAAGGCCGGGAAGATGTGGACCCTGAGGAGGTCTTCGTACAGATCCACGGTACGTACGGACAGTTCCCGCTCCTCGACCCACTTCTCGGAATACGTACGAAAGTTGACTGCTCCCGCGTCGGGGGCCCGCCAGTCGCCACGGGTGAGATCCGCCTCTACCTGGGACAGCCAGATCTCCGCGTCCTTCTTGGTCTCGAAGGTCTCGTCCGCGCGGATGCGTTCACCGTCAGGCCCGAGGTAGGAAGCCGTCCAGCGGCCGGAGCGGTACTGCCGGACCGCTCCGAAGCGTCTGCGGTTGCCCTTCTTGTTGGCCATCAGGCAGCCCTCCGGGCGACGGTGCGGTGAAGCCGGATCGGTTCAACAGTGCGGGCCCCGATGTACTCGTTGACCGCGCTCTCCGGGATGCGTACGTGCCGACCGACCTTCACGTACCGGATGCGCCGCTCTTCGATCAACCGCCGAGGGAAACGGGCGGTCGTGCCGAGCAGCTCGGCGACCTGGTCGACGGACAGGTAGCGGTCGGTCGTCATGCGGTCGGTTCCCCTTCCGTTCCGAGGGCTGGTTCGATGGATGCGGCAAGCCAGGTCTCGACGGTGCTGAGGCCGGTGCCGGCGAAAACCCAGTGCGCAAGGACGTACGTCGTGTCCGGCTGAGAGTTGGCGGCTGCCGTCGCCGCTTGTGCTCGGCGCCATTCGGCGCGGGCGTCGCGGAGGGCGCCGAGGGTGGTGGAGTAGCGGCGGGATTTGGTGGAGAAGTGGCCGCGGAAGCCGAGCATGTGGGCCCAGGCGCGCAGGCGGAGGTGTTCGAGGTCCTTGCGGACGCCGAGGGTCCAGGCGGTTCGGATGAGGCGGCGGGCGTGCTCGCTGATGTCGAGTTGGGCGAGTTCGGCGGCGAACTTCAGCGGGCGGTCGAGGGCGCCCGTGGCTGTCTCGG
>NZ_BAAJXA010000057.1:0-54333 GCF_057537855.1 Streptomyces diversicolor | reverse complement strand
CCGCCTGGGCGCTGGACGAGGGGGAGGCGGGCATGGGGCCGTGCGCGGGATCAGACGGTGAACTTCTCGTGGTCGATGCCGCGTTCCCACACAGCCTCGAACGCGGCGACGACCATCTTCACCACGTCGGGGTTCTCGTTGAACTCATGTCCTGCCCAGTCGCCGTCCCCGGTGAACCAGTGGAACATCACCCGTCGGCCGTCGATCAGCCACAGGTCGTTTCCGGGAAGGGCGATGTCGGAGGCGAGACGACGGGGGAGCCAGCGGACCTGCTCACCAACGGCGACGTTGACCGCGGTCAGGGCGTGCTCCCACCGGATGTAATCGGTCACCGGCTCGGAGACGATCCGAGCCCGGCGCATCTGGACGCCCCTGGCGACGGCTTCGCGCACCAGCGGGGTCCAGCCCTGCCAGAACGGCGAATCGGGGTCGAGGTCGGTCAGGCCGGTCCGAAGGAACTCCTCGAAGCCGTCCCTCTCATCGCCGACGGTGTAGACGTCGCGCATCTCCAGGTGGACGGCAGTGCGCTGGGCGGACCGCAGTAGCTCAGCGAAGTCCGGCACGCCGTTCTGCGACATCACACGCCTCCCTCAGAATCGGCACCATGCGGGCGGGGATGCGGATCACCGTCTCATGCGTGGGAATTCCCGTGTCGTGTCCGGCGACCCACTCCGTGCCGCCCACCAGGGCCTTCAGCGGCTTGTCGGCCTCCTCGCCCTGGAGGACGAGGTCGGCCGTCTCTTCCTCCACCCACACAGTCGGCGAGCCGCCTCCGGTGGTCTCCGGGTCGATACCCACGAACTCTAGGGCCATGGTGCCCTCCCGTTCCAAGTCGGTTGCGGGTTCTTGCGTTGCGAAGCTTCCCGAGCGGTTGTGCCGGGTCAAGGGAGCGAGGAGTTCTTCGCGTCAGATTGGCTTGTTCACGTGGATTTGTAGTCAGCCGGTCACTTGGCCCACGTTTGCGGTCACGCCGCGTGGCCCTGGCGGGGCTTTGGCCGGGCGCCTAAGGGGGTGCCTCGGTTTGCCGGCTGGCGGGTGCGGGATCGTCGTGGCTTGTCGCGCCCGCGCGGCGGAGCCGCATATCGATACAGCCCCGCGCCCCTTTGGGGGCGTTGCCCCTGGCGGGGTTTGGTTGTACCGGGGCTTGGGCGCCTCGGGGGGTGCCTCGGTTTGCCGGCTGGCGGGTGCGGGATCGTCGTGGCTTGTCGCGCAGTTCCCCGCGCCCCTTCGGGCGCGATAACCGGCGGCTCTGGAACCGGATCAGCAGCGCCTACCAGCACGAGCACGACCCGCAGATCGGCGCCGCACCCCGGCTGTGGGGCATGTACTCCATCCCCGACGCGCACCTGCGCGCCCTGGGCGACGTCACCGGCAAGCGCGTCCTCGAACTCGGCTGCGGCGCCGGCCAGTGGTCCAGGGCGCTCGCCGCCGAGGGGGCCACCGTGGTCGGGTTCGACCTGTCCGAAGCCCAGCTCGCCGCGGCGGCCCGCGCGATGGGAGCGGCCCGCTACCCGCTGGTGCACGGCGCCGCCGAGCAGCTTCCCTTCGCCGCCGACAGCTTCGACCTGGTGTTCTGCGACTTCGGTGGGCTCAGCTGGGCGCCCCCGCACCTGGCCGTACCCCAGGCCGCACGGGTCCTGTGCCGAGGTGGGCGCCTGGTGTTCGACGTCGCCGGCCCATGGTTCGAAGCCTGCTACGACGAAGCCGCCGGCCGTGTGACCACGACGCTGCAGAAGGACTACTTCGGGCTGAACACCATCGCCGAAGACGACGGCGCGACCAGCTATCAGCTCACCTACGGCGACTGGGTCAGGGTCCTGCGCGGCGCGGGCCTCATCATCGACGACCTCATCGAGCCGCGGCCCGGACCCGGAACACGCAACGGCTACAACGAGACCGACCCACCCGACTGGGCACACCGCTGGCCGGCGGAACTGCTCTGGGTGACCCACAAACCGTAAGGTCCGCCGCGCCGAGACGTGCAGGCATACCCTCGCCGGGCCGGGCTAGGCCGGGCTAGGCCGTGTTTGAGGTAGCGGGTGAGTCTTGGGCGGATAGTTCTTCCGTCAGTTCCATACAGCGCAGGCGGGCTGGGGAGAAGTCGTAGGGCATCTTGCCGGTGGCTTCGAACACGCTCATGGAGTCGGCCTCCCGCCTGCCAGAGCCGAGGTCAGCCTCGCCCTCGCCCTCGCCGTCATCGGCGGTGGCAGGGTGCAAAGTGTCCCAGGCGTCGAAGAGGGCATCGTCGTCCTCACCCAGGCCGGACTCCTCGATGACGGCCTGTAGGGCGCTTTCGAAGGCGTGCCGCTCGGCGGCCACTTGAGCCACCCGTGGATCATCGACGGCGACACTGTCATCGAGTGCCTCCTCGGCCTCATCGATGCGGTCGGAAGCCTCCCGCAGAGCGGGATGCGTGGCCAGGACGACGAAGCGGGTGGCCTGGACGGCCGCGCCGAGCGGGCCGAAGATCCGCTCAGTGACCAGCAGACTGTCCAGGTCCGCCTGACGCAGGGAGCCCGCGGGCAGGCTCTTGAGGCGTTCGGTGACGAAGTCGGAGAGCAGGCCCATCCGGCTGCCTTCGGTGCGCATCCGCTGCACGGCGGTCCGTTGCCGCCGCAATTCCGCCTCCTGCTCGGCGAGGGTTTCCTCCAACCGCTCCAGGATGCCCGCGATACCTTCTCCGCTGTCCCCGCCGGCGGAAGCCGTGCCGGTGGTGAAGGCGTCACGGATGTCGTCCAGGGCGATCCCGGCGTCGGCCATCTTGCGAATCCACAGCAAGCGGATCATGTCCTCGTACCCGTAGCGGCGGCGGTCATCGCCGCCCCGCTCAGGCTCGGGGAGCAGGCCGATCTCGTGGTAATGGCGAATCGCCCGTGGCGTGCTGCCCACGAAGGCCGCCGCGTCACCGATCTTGACCTGACGGGGTGGCATGAAAGACGAATGCATGAGCGGGGACCTTTCCTCAAGGCATCGGGACGTAAGTCCACCGGACCACATGCCGCTGCGGAAGGTGCAACCCCATACACACCGCGCGCACAGCACCGCGCCGGCGGGCACCGGCAGCGTGCACAGGAAGCCGAACCTAGAACACGGCCTAGCCGCGCTGGGCCGGGGATGGGATGGGCTGGAGGGGTTCTCGGGAGGGTGGGGAACCGGGGAGGGGGCGGCCCGCTGATTCGGGCATGCGCCATGCCGCCACGGCGCCGATCACCGCCGCCGCCATCATGTAGTACGCGGGCATCATCATGTCCCCGGTCGTCCCGATCAGCGCGGTGACGGCCAGCGGCGTCGTGCCGCCGAACAGGGAGACCGAGATGTTGAAGCCGATCGACAGGGAGCCGTAGCGGACCGGCGTCGGGAACAGGGCGGGCAGCGCCGACGGCATCGCGGCCGTGAAGCAGACCAGCAGCAGACCCAGCGCGCCCATGCCGAGCGCCACCGCGAGCAGGCTGCCCTGCCGGATCAGCAGCAGGGACGGGATCGACAGGAGCAGGAAGCCCGCGCAGCCCGCCGCGATCAGCGGGCGGCGGCCGACGCGGTCGGTCAGGGCGCCCGCGAACGGCTGCACGATCATCATCAGCGCCATCACCCCGAGCACCACCAGCAGCCCGTGCGTCTCGTCGTACTTCAGCTCGCTCGTCAGATAGCTCGGCATGTACGACAGCAGCATGTAGTCGGTGACGTTGAAGACCAGGACCAGGGCCACGCACAGGAGCAGGGCACGCCACTGGCCGGCGATCATGTCGCGCAGCGGCACCTTCGGCCGGGCCGACCCGGTCTTCGCGGCCTCCGCCGCGAACGCCGGGGTCTCCTCAAGCCGCATCCGCAGATACAGCCCGACGATCCCCATCGGACCGGCGATCAGGAACGGGATCCGCCAGCCCCAGGACACCAGGTCGTCCGCGGACAGCAGCGCCGTCATCAGCGTCACAAGACCCGCACCGCCGATGTACCCGGCGAGCGTGCCGAACTCCAGCCAGCTGCCGAAGAAGCCCCGCCTGCGGTCGGGCGCGTACTCGGCGATGAACGTGGACGCGCCCGCGTACTCACCGCCGGTGGAGAAGCCCTGCACCAGCCGCGCCGCCAGCAGCAGGAGCGGCGCGCCCACCCCGATCGTGGCGTACGAAGGGATCAGGCCGATCGCGAAGGTGCCCGCCGCCATCATGATCATGGTGAGGGCCAGTACCTTCTGCCGCCCCACGCGGTCGCCGAGCGGCCCGAAGACCATGCCACCGAACGGCCGGACAAGGAACGCCGCCGCGAAGGCCCCGAAGGTCGACAGCAACTGCGCGGTCGGATTGCCGGACGGGAAGAACACCTTGCCCAGCGTCACCGCGATGTAGCTGTAGACACCGAAGTCGAACCACTCCATGGCGTTGCCCAGCGCGGCGGCCTTCACGGCACGCCTGACGAGCGCCGGGTCGGTCTCGGTGACCCGGCCCCCCACGCGGGCAGCGGCCGACCCGGCCGACCCGGCCGACCCGGCGGACCCGTGCGACCCGGACGACCCGGACGATCCGGACGGCTCGGACGGTGTGACGACTGTGGCGGCCGGCAAAACTGCGCTCGCCTACCTCTCGACGGGGACAGAAACGGAGGCCCACCGCAGCAGGCCGAATTTCGACCATAGGCGGACGTACGTCCCTTACGTGCCGTACGCACCCCACCGCACAGAGCAGCCAAACACCCCCCAAGCAGGCACGCAGACCCGCCCCGCCGCGCCCCCGCGCCCCGCCCGCTGTGATCCATCTCGCTCCCCGCGGGCGCAACCCCACCCCCTGCGCACTATCGTCTTCCGGACAAAAGGCGAGCGGACGTCAGGTGAAGCAGGGGTTTCCCGCGTCACTCTCCAGGGGGCAGCGCATCTTCATAGGGTGCGCAAAGGGAACCCGCGCGGGCGCGCGGGTCGAACGGGGCGGGAGGCCGACGAGGCGTGGCGAACGTGGAGCACAGCGGGCGACCGGGGGAGGGCTTCGCGGGAGCGCCGGCCAGGGCCCGCCTGAAGGCGGCCAGGCTGGCCCTGTGGGCGGTGGCCGCGATCCTCGCGGTACGCCAGTTGACCGCGGTCCTCGGCTCACCCCGCGGGGAGCGGCTGACGGACCTGGAGACCTGGGTAGGCCCCGACGGCGTCCTGCACGTCAACGGCTCCCTGTACGACTCGACCCGGTTCACCGGCACCCCCTTCGGCGGTCTTGTCCTCAAGCCGCTGACCCGCGCCGCCGAGCAGGCCCTCGGCTGGGGCTGGACCTTCGGCACCCTGCTGCTGGTCGTCGCCCTCGGCCTGGTCGCGGCCCGCGCCCTGCCCCAGCCGGTCAGCCGCCGCACCGCGCTGCTGGCCACGCCGGTCGCGATCAGCCTGCTGATGCTGTCCCTGCCCGTCCGCAACACGCTGTGGCTGGGCCAGACCAGCGTCATACCCGTGCTGCTCGTCCTGCTCGGCTGCTTCGTCGTCCGCGGGCAGCGGGCCGGCGGCCTGTGCATCGGTGTCGCCGCCGCGCTCCAGCCGACCGTGCTGCTGTTCGCGCCGCTGCTGTGGTTCACCGGCCGCCGCCGCGCCGCCGCCTCTGCCGCGGGTACGTTCGCCGCGGCCACCGCGCTGGCCTGGGCCGCGATGCCGCACGACTCCCACACCTACTGGGTGCACCACATGGCGGGCGTCGGCCTCGGCGGCAAGGCCGACGCCCTCGCCAACCAGTCCCTGCACGGCGCGCTGCTCCGCCTGGATCTGACAGGACCGCTGGAGATAGCCCTCTTCCTGGTGCTCGGCGCGGTCGTCGCGACCCTCGCCCTGCGCCGCGCCGTCCGCTACGCCCGCGACGGCCAGCTGCTGCTCGCCGTCGCGATCACCGGCTGCGCGGCCGTCGCCGTGTCGCCGACCACCTGGCAGCACCAGCTGCTGTGGGTGCTGCTCGCGGTTGTCGGCCGGGTCGGCAGGCGCGCCTCGGACCGCTACGTCTGGCCGGTCGCCGTCGTCCTGGTGACCACGCTCCCGGCGAAGATGATGTTGCCGAACATGCCGGTGCTGTACCCGCTGCGGGACAACATCGTGCTGCTCGCGGCCGTCGCCGCCGCCACCGCGGTGCCGTTCCTTTCGCGCACCTCGCCGTACTACGCGAGCCCGGTCCCGCCACAGTACGCGAAGCCGGTCCCGGCCCGTTTCCGGCACGTCCCGCTGCTGCCGTTCCTGCGCCGGGTCCTCACCCGCCCCAACCTCCTCCTCGAACTGCTCCTCATACGCGTCACCTACGCCGCCTACCAGCAGGTCCGGCTCGCGGCGACCGGCGGCAGCAACTCCGAGGGGCGGGCCACCGCCGAACACCACGGCCAACTGATCCTCGACCTCGAAGAGTTCCTGCGCATCGACATCGAGCACGCGGTCAACCACGCCGTCGTGAAGATCGACTGGCTGCGGAACTTCTTCGACTTCTACTACGAGTCGTTCCACTTCGTCGTCCCGCTCAGTGTGCTCGTCGTCCTGTACTGGCGCCGCCCCGTCGACTACCGCTGGGCCCGCGCATCCCTCGGCTTCGCCACCCTGCTCGCCCTTGTCGGCTTCTGGCTGTTCCCGCTGGCCCCGCCCCGTCTGATGCCGGACCTCGGCATCATCGACACCGTGCACGGCGTCCAGGACTTCTCCAAACCGGACTACGGCACCCTGACCGCCCTCACCAACCAGTACGCGGCGATGCCCTCGCTGCACTTCGGCTGGTCCCTGTGGTGCGGTGTGGTCATCGCGGTCATCGCCCCCAGATGGTGGATGAAGGCGCTGGGCCTCCTGCACCCGCTGTTCACCGTGTCGGCCATCGTCGCGACGGGCAACCACTGGGTCCTGGACGCGGTCGGCGGCGCGGCGGTGGTGGCCGCCGGCTTCGCCCTGACATACCTCCTGATGGGCCCGCGTGGCGCCGCCCCGGCAGCCGACCCAGGGCCCGCCGCCTCCGACGCGGACGGCTCGCAGGCGCCGCACGGCCGGCGGGGCCCCGGCCCGGACCGTACTCCGTCGGCACTGACCTAGTGCCGCATCAGAGAACCTTTGCCCCTTGGTGATGTGACGCGCCGTTCGGGTGCTGGTCCGGGTGGCGCGGTGTCGCCAGGCTGTGCGGGTGGCGGAACGAGTTCGCGTCCGCGAGATCGATGACGATGAGGGCCGGCGCCTGCTGCGGATCAGCCCCGCCGTGACCCACCAGCGCGTTTGACGTCCCAAAGTGTGAGTGGTCAAATACTCACATGACTACGGAGCGCCGACGTCAGCTGTCCACCGCCGAGGAACGTCGCGACACCGTGCTGCGCACAGCGATCGGCACCTTCGCGGCGCGGGGATACTTCGGCACCACGACCAGCGAGGTCGCGAAGGCCGCGGGTATCTCCCAGGCATACGTCTACCGGCTGTTCCCGAACAAGGAAGCCCTTTTCGTCGCCGTCGTCGAGCACTGCTTCGTACGGGTTCGCGAGAGCCTGGAGGCCGGCGCGGCCGACGCCAAAGGGAGCTCGACCGAAGCGGTACTCACGGCAATGGGAGACGCGTACGCCCGTTTGATCAGCGACAACGACCTGCTGCTGGTGCAGACGCACGCCCAGGCCGCCGCGGTCTCCGAGCCCGCCGTCCGCGACGCCGTGCGTGCCGGGTACGCGCGCCTGGTGGAGTACGTACGCGGAGCCTCCGGCGGCGGCGACCGGCAGGTACAGGAGTTCTTCGCCACCGGAATGCTCTGCCACCTCCTGGTGTCGATGGATGCCGACTCCGTGGACACCCCGTGGATGCGAACCCTGGCGGCGGGCATCCGTCACCACTGAGTGCCGCTCACCGGCCCGGGAGAGCGCCACGCAGTCCATTCAAGCCTCGACGGCCGGCTCACGCCGTCCACACCAGTCCAGAGAGTGAGTGATCGACCACACATAAACCCGCTCTCATCGCAGATGCCTCCTGAACAGGACAGGCCGCGACGAGTCGCTACGCCTTCGCAGTGAGTGTTCAACCACACATCAATGGTCGGCAGGCGATACAGAGCGATTACTGAGACCGCCGGCGCCGCGCCATCCGCAGTCACGACCGAGAGAACGGACATCTCATGACCAGCAGGCCCTACCTCACCGGCCACTACACCCCTGTCCCGGACGAGATCACTGCCACCGGCCTCAGGGTCGAGGGCAGCATCCCGCCCGAACTCAACGGCAGGATGGTCCGCAACAGCCACAATCCCAAGCCCGGCATCACCCCGACCCACTGGTTCAAGGGCAGCGGCATGGTCCACGGCGTCCGCCTGCGAAACGGCAGGGCCGAGTGGTACCGCAACCGCTGGGTGCACACCCCGGCGCTGGACGGCGCCCCCTACATGACCGAGCACGGCCCGGACCTCACCGCGAGCACCGCCGGTACACACGTCATCGAGCACGGCGGGCGCCTGCTGGCCCTGTGCGAGTCGAACCTTCCCTTTGAGCTGACCGCCGACCTCCGGACCGTGGGGGCCTACGACTTCGGCGGCAAGCTCACCACCGCTATGACTGCTCATCCCAAGGAGGACCCGGTCAGCGGCGAGCTGCACTTCTTCGCCTCGTCCCCCTTCCCCCCGTATCTGGTCCACCACGTCGCCTCGCCGGACGGTCACGTGCTGGAGAGCCAGGAGGTACCGGGCGCGACCGCCGCACTCAAGCACGACTTCGCCATCACCGAGCACCATGTCGTCTTCCTGGAGGGCTCGGTGACCTTCGAACCGTCCGAACACTCCGGTATCCCCTACGCCTGGAGCGACGCTCAGCCGACCCGCATAGGAGTCATGCCGCGCGGCACGGGCGCCGCCGCCGGGATCCGCTGGTTCGAGATCGACCAGGGATACGCCATGCACTTCGCCAACGCCTACGAGGACGTCATGGGTCGGATCGTCGTCGAGGGGCCCACCGTCGGCCGCGGCGGCTGGCATCGCTCCTGGAACTGGTGGGTCGGCGCCCCCGACCGCGGCGCGGAGCCCGTCTCCGGCTCGCTGAACCGCCGCTGGACCGTCGATCTCACGGCCGGCCGCGTCACCGAGGAACATACGGACGACCTGAACGTGGAGTTCCCCACCATCAACGACGCGTTCCTCGGCCGCGAGCACCGCTACCAGTACGCCCTGTCGTTCCCCGACGACCGCGGAATCGGCGACCACACCCTCGTGAAGTACGACCGCGCCGACGGCAGCCGGCAGTCGCTGCCCTTCGGCACCGGCCGGCTCCCCAGCGAGGCTGTCTTCGTACCGGCCGCCGGTGGCGAGGACGCCGGCTATCTGCTCACGATCGTCAGCGACCTCAACGCCGACGCCTCCAAGATGCTCATCCTCGACGCCTCGGACCTCACCGTTCCGCCCATCGCCACCATTCATCTGCCGCGCCGCGTGCCCGCGATGATCCACGGTTCGTGGATCCCCGACGCCGCGGCCTGACAGCGCAGCACTCTCCGTGGGCGGCCCGTGGCTGCCGTACCTCCCGCCCACGGAGTGCCCCGGCACCCACCACACACAGGAGTCACCCGTGAGCTCGCACCCCATGGCGGACACACGCAGCGGAGCTGCTCTCGCCGCGCTGGCCGGCGCGCAGTTCGTCGTCACGCTCAGCACGTCCATCGTCAACGTAGCTCTGCCCGCCGTCCGCGACGGGATCGGCCTGTCCGACAGCGGCATGTCCTGGGTCGTCAACGCCTACGGGCTCGCCTTCGGGGCCCTGCTCCTGCCGGGCGGGCGGGCAGCCGATCTCCTCGGCCGTCGCCGGGTCCTCCTCGCGGGCCTCAGCCTCTTCACGGTGGCATCGGCCGTCGCGGGACTGGCCCCCAGCGCATGGCTGCTGATCAGCGCGCGCACGGCGCAGGGGATCGGCGCCGCCGCCGTGGCGCCCGCGGCACTCGCCCTGGTCATGCAGCTCTTTCCGGCGGGCTCCGGCCGTGGCAGGGCGCTCGGGGTGTGGGGCGCGGTCTCCGGCGCCGGCGGGGCGGCAGGGGTGCTGGCGGGCGGCGTACTCACCGAGAACCTCGGCTGGCCCTGGGTCTTCTATGTCTCCGGGTGTGGCGCCGCCCTTGTCTACGCCGCCACCTACGCACTGCTCCCGGCGACCGCCTCTCCCGGCACGGGCGAACGCCGGACGGATCTCGCCGGAACACTCGCCGTAACGCTCGGACTGATCGCGCTCGTCTACGGGCTCACCGCCGCCCGGAGCTCGGGATGGACCGACCCCGCGGTGGTGGCTTCCCTGCTCGCCGGTGCCGTTCTGCTGCTCCTCTTCGTCCTGGTCGAACGACGCCACCCCGCCCCGCTGATCCCGCCGCGGCTGTTCACGGCGGGCGCGGTGGCACCGGCCAATCTCGTCATGACGCTGCTCGGCGCCGTGTGGGTGGGGCTGTTCTTCTTCTTGCCGCTCTACCAGCAGCAGGTGCTCGGTGCCGGTCCGTTGGAGACGGGGCTGTCCCAGCTGCCTCTCGCGGCCGCGAACATGCTCGGCTCCTCCCTTGCCCCACGCCTCGCTCGCCGGCTGGGAGCCCATGTCACGCTGGCCGCCGCGCTGGTGACCGAGGCGGCCGGCTTGCTGTGGCTGTCCCGCGTTTCGGCGGACGGCACGTTCCTCGCCGACCTGCTCGGCCCCACCCTGATCGTCGGTCTCGGTCTCGGCATGGCGTTCGTCCAGCTCACCGGTGCGGCCGTCACCGGCGTGTACCCCACCGACGCGGGGGTGGCCGGAGGCATGGCCAACACCACCCGTCAGATCGGCGGAGCCATCGGCCTCGCGGTACTCGGCACTCTCGCGGCCTCGGTCACGGCCGGCACCGGGCATGACCACTCCTCCGCCGAGGCACTCACGGAGGGCTACCGGGCCGCGTTCCTCGCGTCGGCCGCCGTCATGGCCGCCGCGGCGGCCCTCACCCCCTTCCTGGCGCACCGCGCCGCCCGGGCGACCGGCACGGACCCGATACCGGACGGTCCCCGCCCCACGGCGCCGGATGCCCCGCCGCCGACGTCTTCCCAGGCCGCCTAGTGCCGCGGCAGGCAACGTCTGCCCGTCAAGGAGCGGCGTCCGGTGCGTGCTCTCGGCGTGCCGGACGGAAGTCCCTGCCTGTTGCGGCACTAGGACCCGCCTGCCCTGCCCCCCCCGTCACCGCTTCGGTCGTCCCGCTCGCCGCTAGACGACCTGTGGGGTGACGGGGGCAGCAGGGTCTACTTCCGACGGACGGCGCCGGGTCAGCCGGCTCCGCACTCGAACCACACGGTCTTGCCGCCGTCGGGGCGCGGCTGGACCCCCCACTTGTCGGCCACCGCGTCGACCAGGAGGAGCCCGCGTCCGCCCTCCCCGTCCAGCGGCGGGTGCAGGGTGACCAGCGGCAGGTCGGGTGACCCGTCGGTCACCTCGACCCGTACGACCGACCTGCGCCGCTGCACCAGCAGCACGCAGCGGCGGTCGGGTACATGGCGTACGACGTTGCTGACCAGTTCGCTCACGCCGAGTTCCACGGCGTCCGTCAGATCGGCCAGCCCCCAGTCACGGAGCAGCGAGCGCACGATGTTGCGCATATGGCGCACGGAGTGCTCGCCCACGGCGAGACTCATGCGGTAGTGGGGAATGTGCGAGTTCACGCCACGAGGCTGACCTGCCGCGACTACGCTCGGCTATGGAACGGATACAACAGGTCCCGCCGTGGACCGAGTTGCGCGAGAGGGGAACCGTCCGTGACCCACATCAACGTACTCGACCCGGGGGCGTCGCCGCTCGACTTCTACGGCTTCGAGTTGCGCCGACATCGAGAGGCGGCGGGACTGACCCAGCGGCAACTCGGCGACATCCTCAACTACACGGGCTCTCTTGTCGGCCAGATCGAAACGGCCCGCAAGTTGCCGACGCAGGACTTCAGCGAACGGGCGGACACGGCGCTGGAGACGGGCGGATTGCTTTCGCGGCTCGTGGAGCTGGTGATGCGCAGCCAACTCCCGGCGTGGTTCCAGCAGGTGGCCGAGCTGGAGATGAGGGCGACCGAGGTCTGTTCGTTTCAGACGCACATGGTCCTCGGTCTGCTCCAGACCCCGGCGTACGCAAGTGCTGTGCTCGGAGTGGTGGATGCAACCAACCTGGACGACCGAATTGCTGTACGACTGGCCCGGCAGCGCATCTTCGATAGGAAGGAGCCATGCGTCTACTGGGCGATCATCGGCGAAGCCGCACTACGCCAGGAGATCGGTGGTGCCAAAACTATGCGTGATCAACTGGACCATTTGCTGTCCTTCGAGGGCCATCCTCGGATCAACATTCAGGTCCTGCCGTTTTCAGCTGGGGAGCACGCGGGGTTGCAGGGCTCGTTCGACATCTACCGCTTCGTGGACGACCCGACCATCGTCTACACCGAGGGCTACGGTAGTGGGCACCCCACCGCCAACCCGGACACCGTCAAGGACTGCTCGCTCCGTTACGATCATCTTCAGGCCGCCGCGCTGTCCCTGAAGGACTCGGCGGAGTTGATCCGGCGTGTGAGGGAGGACCGCTATGGAGAGCAAGTGGCGTAAGTCCAGCTACAGCGGCGATCAGGGCGGTGATTGCGTTGAGTGCGCCACGCTCGGCGCCCTGACCTGGCGCAAGTCGACATACAGCGGTGACCAGGGCGGCCAGTGCCTGGAGATTGCCGAACTCTCGGCCACCGTTGCCGTAAGAGACTCCAAGAACCCCGCAGGCCCGCACCTCGCGTTCGAGCCCGCGGTGTTCACGTCGTTCGTGGAGTGGGCGGGCGCGAAGCGCGTCTGAGGCCCGCTCCGGGGACGTCGGCGGAGAGAGCCAAGCAGTCGGGTCGCCCTGGGATGAGACGCCCTCCGGGCGGCCCGACCGTGAGAACGCTGTCCCTGAAGGACTCGGCGGAGTTGATCCGGCGTGTGAGGGAGGACCGCTATGGAGAGCAAGTGGCGCAAGTCCAGCTACAGCAGTGACCAGGGCGGCAACTGCGTGGAGTGTGCACCACTCGGCGCCCTGGCCTGGCGTAAGTCGACGTACAGCGGCGATCAGGGCGGCAGCTGCGTAGAGGTCGCCGAACTGCCGAAGGCCACCGTGGCCGTAAGAGACTCCAAGAACCCCACAGGCCCGCACCTCGCCTTCGGGCCCGCACCGTTCACGTCGTTCCTGGAATGGACCAGCACAAAGCGCATCTGAACGCTGCGGTTCGACAGCGCCCGAAGGGGCGCGGGGCTGTATCGATATGCGGCTCCGCCGCGCGGGCGCGACCAGCCACCACGCTGCCGCAGACGACCGACCGCATATCGCGGCACGTCCAGCGGAGCGCTTAGGCTTGATCTCCTTCGGCACGGCAGAGTTCGCCGCTCTGCACGAAACGTGCGCCGCAGCGGGCCATGACCCGGTCGTCTACGCGTTCTCGCGTTCTATGCGCCCCCGCAAGCCCGCGGACGAGAGCGCGGCACGCATTGCAGGCGAGATCACCGCAGCGCTGCCGGCGGGCGTCGACCTGCTGCCGGCAACATCCACTCCTCGCTGCTGCCCAAATATCGCGGCCCGGCCCCAGTGCTCTGGGCGATCCGCAAGGGCGACCCGGACCTGGGCGTGACAGTTCACCGTATGGACGAGGAATTCGACACCGGCCCGGTGCTGACCCAGCAAGGCGGCGTTCCGTTGCCGGACGAGGTGACTCCCCGGAGCCTGTGGACTGATCTGTCCCCGGTGCTGCGCGAACAGCTGAGCATTGCCCTGGACCGGGTGCGAGACCCATCGGCAGGCGAGCCGCAGTCCGCCGACGGTGTCAGTTATGCGGGGTTGCTGGAACCGGAGTTCTTCGCAGTCGACACCGCAATGACCGCGCGCCAGGTCCACAACCAGGTGCGGACGTTCCATTTCATGGGCCCGAACCTCGGCCCTACGGCAACGGTCAACGGCCGTCGGTTGAAGGTCCTGCGGACCAGCCTCACCCCAGTCGACGGAATCCGTCTGGACTGCGCCGACGCGCCCGTATGGATCACGGCTTCGGAGCCCGTAGCGGCTGACGATTAGCTATCTGCCGTCATCACTCAGGCACCGTGCCACCTTCTCTGTGAGCGCGATTGCTCTGGGATCGTCGAACGAACCGAGCAGACGCAGCGCTTCCCCTCGGGCGGCGCGTGCCGCTTCGTGATCGCCCAGGGACGTCAGCGCATCGGCCAGATGTGCCTGGGCGCGGGCGAGTTGCCAGGGGGAGTCGAGCCGGCGGTAGGTAAGCGTGGCGCGTCGGTGCAGCTCCGCTGCCTCCTCGAAGCGCCCGAGCGACTGGCATGCCTCGCCCGCTCCGTCCAGCGCGGCAGCCTCCCGGGACGCATCACCGAGTTTCTGCTGAACGGCGGCGGACTTCTGGAACAGGCGGAGGGCTTCTTCAGGATTCCCGAGTGCTCGCTCGACTCGTGCTGCTTCGGTACCCCAATGCCCCTGCCACACCTGGTTGTTCTCGTCATCAGCGATCGACAAGGCGGCGCGGATCGAGCGGGCAGCCGCTTCGGGCTCGTCTGATGTGCGCTGTGCCCAGCTCAGCAGGCACAGGGCATTGCCCTCGCACGCGCGGTCACCGAGTTGGCGGAAATCGGCCAGCACCTGCTCGATGAGGGTTCGGGCCTCGTCGCCCTGGCCGAGTTCGCACAGCGTCTCCGCGAGGTTGCTCCGCACCAATGCCCTCCATCGGCGATCGCCGAGTTCACGGAAGATCTCCGCGCCGTCCGTGAAGTGCGCCCTGGCCTCGTCGAGTCGTCTCCGACGCAGTCCGAGCAGTCCGAGAGCATTGACGGACACCCCCATGCCACGGCGGTCGCCGATACACCGGCGAAGGGCCAGTGAGGCGCGGTGATGCTCCTCCGCCTCATCGAGCCGCAATGCCTGGAAGGCAGCCTTGCCCAGAGTTTCGAGCGCCTCCGCCTCACCGTGCTGCTCTCCGGCGCGTGCTGCGGCCTCGACGCCGATGCGGGCAGTGGCCTCCCAGTCGTCGAAGGCGTTCTGGTGCATGTAGACGGCCCGCATCACCACGGCCAATCGCCAGGCGATCTCCGGGAATCCGGCATCGGCGGCGGCGCGAGTGGCGGTGACGAGGTTGGCGCTTTCCGCGCGGTACCAGTCGAACGCCGACTGGTAGTTCTCGAAGTGGAGGGCCGTGGCGGGTGCGGGGATCCGGTCGTCCAGGTCGTAGCGGTCGAACGGCGCCATGGCGCACTGTGCCGCGTACGCGGTGTGGAGGTACCAGCCGAGACAGCGTCTGAGGGTCTCGGTCCGCTCCGTCTCGCTCTCCTCCCGCCGGACCTGCTCCGCCGCATAGGCCCGCAGCAGGTCATGGAACTCGTAGCGACCGGCGGGGCGTCGCTCCAGCAGATGGGCTCGCACCAAGGTGTCCAACAGGCCCCGTACGTGGGCCGGGTCGCTCCCGGCCAGGCTCACGGCGGCGGGCAGGCCGAACTCGTTGCCAGGGTGCAGGCCGAGCCGTCGGAACAACTGAGCCGCGGGGTCGGACAGCGCTCGGTAAGACCACTCGAAAACGCTGCGCATTGCGTCGGACCCCTCCTCGGCCTCGGCTGTCAGAACGCTCCACCGGGCCGATTCGTCGCGCAGGTCGTCGATCAGCTCGCCGAGCGGCATGGATGGCCAGCCCGCCGCGCGTTCGGCGGCGATACACAGCGCCAAAGGCAGTCCCGCGCACAGCCGGGCCAGCGTCGCCAAGTCTCCCCGATGGTCGCTGGTCCGGTAATCGGCGGTGGCGGCACGCAGCAGTTCCACGGCGTCCGTCGTGGGGAACGTTGTGACGTCCACGCGTAGTGCGCCCTCTTGGCGGACCAGGCCGGACAGGTCATCCCGGCTGGTCACCACGACGAGGCAACCGGAGGTGGCAGGCAGCAGCGGGCGGACCTGCGAGCTGTCCGCGGCATTGTCGAGTACGAGCAGCATGCGGCGCTCGGCGAGCAGCGACCGGAACATCGTCTCCCGGCGCTCCGGTTCGGCCGGCACATGTGTGGCGGGGACGCCGAGGTCCTCCAGGAAGCGGCCCAGTACTTCCTGCGGTGTAACAGGGGAGCCCGCGGTGTAGCCCCGCAGGTTGGCGTAGAGCTCACCCCCTGGGAAATGCGACCGGATGCTGTGCGCCCAATGCAGTGCCAGTGAGGTCTTGCCGACTCCGGCAGTCCCGGTGATAGGCGCTACGCGCACCACATTCGGCTCGTCATGGCGGTCCGCCACAAGACTGCTGAGGCGGGCTCGTTCCTCGGACCTGTTGACGAAGTGGCGTACGGAGCTGCGCAACTGATGCGGCACGATGACAGGCGCGGGCAGCGGCTCCGGGTGATGAAAATGCACCCCGCCGCTGACCTCGCCGGCCTGCACGACCGTGTGTGCCGAAGCCGGGCCGTCGAACCGGTTGACGTGACCCGGGACGTCTTCTCTCATCTCGGTGCTTGGCGCTGCGGGGGCGGAAGGGGCGCCACATGCCCGTCAAACCAGTGCGCCAAGGACTCACCGGCGTTGTAGATGCTCATGATGAGCTCCCGGCAACGCAGGACGAGTTGGCGGTCGACAAACTTCAGCGCGGCGACCAGGATGCCCCGTTCGTCGTAGAGCGCCTGATACATCACCTGGTTTCCGAGAGTGGAGATCTCGGGCAGCGGGCCGTCCTGCTCGTACTGGGCCACTCGGTCCGCGTCGGTGACATGGATGGGGCCCCCGCACTGGTCCCGGATCCGCAGCGCGTGGAGCTCCCACTGCATGTAGTCGCTCAGCGGTTCCTCGATCACGCGGGCCCGCCGGGCCACGAAGCCGTTCTGCTCGACTTTGCGGTGGTACTCCGCCATGTCCGCGCGGCCCGCTTCCAGCAAGCGCAGGGACTCATCCCAGTCGCCACGCCAGAATGCCTCCCAGCTGTCGTAGCCGGGTTCCCTGAATGTCTGCTGCCGCTCAAGTTTCCAGAATCCGAGATCGCCGCAGTGCCAGAAGTACTTCTCGAAGTCGGCGTAGTAGTCCTTGAGCGCCATACGCTCTCCCACCGCACCGTGCAGCGGACTACGCATCCGGGATGTCCGCCTTGGCCGCGAGGATCGTCGCCCGGGGGATGATGACCAGCCGTTCTCCGGGATCGACCCGCACGTCGTCCGGAAGCCGCCCCTCGTAGGAAGCGGTCAGATCCGCACCGATGACCGCGACATCTCCGTTGTCCAGCTCCCACATGTCAGGGCAGCCGGTGTTCCCGGAAGTCTGCCCCAGCTCAAGAGACGACTTGCCCAGCCGCCGTGCGAAGGACGCTTCGGGATCGGCTTCCCACTTCTTCGCCATGTCTCCTCCAGGCGCAGGCATCTGATGAAGGCCCAGCTCTGAGAGTGACGACATTATCACCTAGAGTGTTTGTTCGGCTTCGGGATTCCCGCTCGTTTGTGGCGGCAGGCGTGCAGTGCCCCACCCGCCGACGCGGTGGAGCAGTCACCGAGGATGAGGCCGGCGTTGATCAGGGCCTGCTGCCACCCGCCGAGCGGAGCGACGGCACGGAGGCCGGCACGCCGGGCGTTGTCCAGCCAACGTCGACATCCGCACCACCCGGCCACGGAACTGCCCGTCCCGGTGTTCACCGAAGTCACCCCCCGTCGCCAGTTGGGCCGCCCTTCCGCCTGGCCGAGGACGAGCAGCGTGCTGCAGCCCTGCTGCCCGCCGCCGCGGATGCGGGGCTGACCGTGAGGACTACATGCAGCGGGTCCCGCGTTACTGCCCCGCGCCGGGGTCAAGGAGTCGGCGGATGCGCTCGTACTCGGCGGCCATCTCCGGTGTGGCGAGGAAGTCGTCGAGGTCGGCGGAGACCTCGTGGTCGACCTCCTCGATGGAACGGATGGCGAGTTCGTAGAGTTCGCCGCGCCGGTTCTGCTCCAAGTAGCTGTGCCAATGCGCCAACGCGCGGATGGCGGTGAGGACTCCGGGGTCCAGATCGTCTTCGACCAGGATGCCGTCATAGATCGCCGCGAGCGCGTCGTGCAGTTCGGCGGCGCTGATCGTCAGGACGTTCGCGCAGGCGGTGGTCAGCGCCGCACGGGCCTCTTCGGTGAGTTCGTCCTCGTCCGCACCGTCGAGCAGTTCCGGCCGCACCAGACGGGTGACCGTCTCCTCGCCGAAGGCACGAACGTCATCCTCGGTGGCCGCGACGATCATCCGGAGAACGTCCGCCTCAAGTTCGCTGTAGTGCACGCCCGTAGCTTAAGGGTGCTTGTCGCATGAGGCCGGTGGCATGTTCAGAGCCGTTGGATGATCGTGCCGGTGGCCAGGCCACCGCCCGCGCACATGGTGATGAGCGCGAACTCCTTGTCGGTGCGCTCCAGTTCATGCAGCGCCGTGGTGATGAGGCGGGCCCCGGTCGACCCGACGGGGTGCCCGAGGGCGATCGCACCGCCGTTGACATTGACCTTCGCCAGGTCCTGCTCGAAGACCTGCGCCCAGCTCAACACCACCGAGGCGAACGCCTCGTTGATCTCGACCAGGTCGATGTCCTTCAGGCTCATCCCGGCCTTGCCCAGCACCGCCTTCGTCGCGTCGATCGGCCCGTCGAGGTGGAAGTGCGGGTCGGCGCCCACCAGGGCCTGCGCGACGATCCGCGCCCGCGGCCTGAGCTTCAGCGCCCGCGCCATCCGCTTGGACGCCCACATGAGGGCCGCCGAACCGTCCGAGATCTGCGAGGAGTTGCCCGCGGTGTGCACGGCCGTCGGCATGATCGGCTTCAGCCGGGCCAGCGCCTCCATGGACGTGTCGCGCAGCCCCTCGTCCTTGTCGACCAGCCGCCACATGCCCTGCCCGGCGTGCTGCTCCTCCTCGGTGGTGGGGACCTGCACGGCGAACGTCTCGCGCTTGAAGCGTTCCTCGGCCCAGGCGTTGGCGGCCCGCTCCTGGGAGAGCAGGCCCAGCGCGTCGACGTTCTCCCGGGTGAGGCCGCGGTGGCGGGCGATGCGCTCCGCCGCCTCGAACTGGTTGGGCAGGTCCACGTTCCACTCGTCGGGGAACGGCTTGCCCGGACCGTGCTTGGAGCCCGAGCCGAGCGGCACCCGCGACATGGCCTCGACGCCGCAGCTGATCCCGACGTCGATGACGCCGGCCGCGACCATGTTGGCCACCATGTGCGCGGCCTGCTGCGAGGAGCCGCACTGGCAGTCCACGGTCGTCGCCGCCGTCTCGTACGGCAGGCCCACGGTCAGCCAGGCCGTACGCGCGGGGTTCATGGACTGCTCGCCGGCATGGGTCACCGTACCGCCGACGATCTGCTCGACGCAGTCGGCGGGGATGCCGGTGCGGCCCAGCAGTTCACGGTAGGTCTCGCCCAGGAGATAGGCGGGATGGAGGTTGGCGAGCGCGCCGCCGCGCCTGCCGATCGGGGTGCGTACCGCCTCGACGATCACGGGTTCCGCGGCCATGGGGGAACGTCCTCTCCTCGGTCACCCGCGCGGCGCGGGGCGTCCCGGCCCGGCCCGCCACGCAGAACTAGAACGCGTACCAGTTCTGTGTGCAGTTTGCTGACCGTCCGTCGGTCACCGCAAGAGGTCGCGCGCAATTGGGGTCGCTCTGCCCCTTGCGACTTGTAGAACCCGTTACTACCGTCGCGGCGACCGGGATTTCCTGATGGTCCGTCAGAATGGTGGGAGTGAGTCGCACATGCCCTGTCCCGCGCTGTCCGACGGGTTCGACTTCACCGACCCCGATCTGCTGCACCACCGCGTGCCGCTGCCGGAGTTCGCCGAGCTGCGCCGGGCCGAGCCGGTGCGCTGGATACCGCAGCCGCACGGCGTGGCCGGCTTCGCCGACGACGGCTACTGGGCCGTGACCCGGCACGAGGACGTCCGCTACGTCTCCACCCACCCGGAGATCTACTCCTCGTCCCTGAACACCGCGATCATCCGCTTCAACGAGCACATCGAACGGGACGCCATCGACGCGCAGCGACTGATCCTGCTCAACATGGACCCGCCCGAGCACACCAGGGTCCGGCAGATCGTGCAGCGCGGCTTCACACCGCGGGCCATCCGCGCGCTGGAGGACCGGCTGCGGGCCCGGGCGCAGGCGATCGTCCAGGGCGCGCTGGCCCGCTCCGGGCCGTTCGACTTCGTCACCGAGGTCGCCTGCGAGCTGCCTCTCCAGGCGATCGCGGAGCTGATCGGCGTGGCGCAGGAGGACCGGTCGAAGATCTTCGAGTGGTCCAACAAGATGGTCGCGTACGACGATCCCGAGTACGCGATCACCGAGGAGGTCAGCTCGGAGGCGGCCACCGAGATCCTCGCGTACGCCATGAACATGGCCGCCGAGCGCAAGCAGTGCCCGGCCAAGGACATCGTCAGCACGCTGGTCGCCGCCGAGGACGAGGGCAACCTCAACTCGGACGAGTTCGGCTTCTTCGTGCTGATGCTGGCCGTCGCGGGCAACGAGACCACCCGCAACGCCATCACCCACGGCATGCACGCCTTCCTCACCCACCCCGACCAGTGGGACCACTACAAGCGGGAGCGGCCTCAGACCGCGGCGGAGGAGATCGTCCGCTGGGCGACGCCCGTCAACGCCTTCCAGCGGACCGCCACGCAGGACACCGAGCTGGGCGGACGTCAGATCAAGAAGGGCGACCGGGTCGGCCTCTTCTACGCCTCCGCCAACCACGACCCCGACGTGTTCACGGACCCGGACACCTTCGACATCACCCGCGACCCCAACCCCCACCTCGGCTTCGGCGGCGGCGGCCCGCACTACTGCCTGGGCAAGTCCCTGGCGATCCTGGAAATCAACCTGATCTTCCATGCCATAGCCGACACCATGCCCAACCTGAAACTCTCCGACACCCCCCGCAGACTCCGCTCATCCTGGATAAACGGCATAAAACAACTCCAGATCACCCCCACATGACCACTCCACCGCTGCGCGAGTGACCACGACGGCGCCGCAGCCGGGCACAGCGGGCGGCTGGGGTTGGCGCGGCGCAGCCGCAACTGAACGGCGCCGGTGTTAGCGCCCTGAAGGGGCGCGGGGAACGGCGCGATCAACCACGACGGCGCGGCAGCCGGGCACGGCGGGCGGCTGGGGTTGGTGTGGCGCAGCCGTATCTGAACGGCGCTGGTGTTGGCGCCCTGAAGGGGCGCGGGGAACGGCGCGATCAACCACGATGGCGCCGCAGCCGGGGACGGCGGGCGGCTGGGGTTGGCGTGGCCGTGGGTTTTGCGTGGCGCAGGCGTACCTGAGCGGCGCCGAGGTTGGCGCCCTGAAGGGGCGCGGGGAACGGCGCGATCAACCACGACGGCGCCGCAGCCGGGGTCGGTGGTTCGCTGGGGTTGGGTGGCCGTGGGACCGGCGCGGCGCAGCCGTAGCCGAACGGTGTCGAAGCCAGCGCCGCGGGCCCGCGGGGAACTGCGCGATCAACCACGATGGTGCCGCAGCCGGGGGCGTCGGGCCGCTGGGGGCGGCGTGACCGTGGGGCCGGCGCGGCGCAGCCGTAGCCGAACGATGTCGAAGCCAGCGCCGCGGGCCCCCACGGTCAAAGATCAACGCGCACGCCGCAGCTTGCGAGTCTGCGCCGCGGCCCGCTTGATCTCACGTGGTCCGGTCTTCTCGGCGATGGCGAGGTGCCGATCGGCCTGCACGGGATCCGCGAGGCAGGAGCCGAGATGCAGATGGGCCAGCGCGGAGACCGCAGGGTCGGCCGAGCTGGTGCCGAGGGTGAGCAGTTCGACCACGCCGTCGGTCTGGTTCCCCTCCAGGCGCCCGACCGCGAGGTCGACCGCGGCCTTGGGCGCGTACCCGGGATGCCCGGTGGCGCGAACACGTTCGAGCAGGTCGCGTGATTCCTCGGCCGCTTCGGGGCCACCACCGTCCCGGAGCAGCCCGGCGAGGTTGAACGCCGCGTGCAGCGCAACGTTGGGACGCGGGCTGCTCATCGCGGCGCGATACCGCTCGATCGCGGCGTCACGCCGGCCATTGCGGTCGAGTACGAGGGCGAGTTCGAGCTGGGCCTGCGCGGTGACCACGGGGTCACCGCAACTGGTCGCGGCGACGAAGTTCTGCGCCGCCTCCTCCTCTTCGCCGAACCCCGCACGCAGGAAGCCGAGGTGGATGGCGGCGAGGCCAGAGGTGGCGCCGTTGCGGAGCATCATGGCCAGTTGGTAGTTGGCGTCGGCGTCGGCCCACTTGCGGCGGGCGTGCAGCGCCATGCCCCGCGTGAGGAAGACCTCGGCGGCGATGTCCGGGTCCGAGGACTCGCCCAGCCTCTGGATGGTTTTCAGCGCGTCCTTCGGCTTCTTCCTGACGATCTGCACCAGGGCGGTGACGAGTACGCCGGCCGCACGCAGCTTCCCGTCGTCGGAGCCGGTGGCGCGCGCCGCGAGTGCGGCGGCCTGCTCCACCGCGTCGGCGTCGACGAAGGCACGCGCGAGTTCGAGTATGCCCGCGAAGTCGAGCTGGTCGAGGCCGCTGTCGTTGAGGATGTCGCCCGGATCGGGCAGCCTCAGCGGCCCCGGAAGTCCGCCGCCCCCACCTTGTGCGCCGCTCACCACGCCACCTCCCGCGTCTCGCCCGGCGCCCTGACCGAGGCTCACCCCCAAGGTGCCACCCCGCCACCCGCCACCGGCCCGTCCTCTACCTACCGACCGCAACCGTACCCGCCACCAACGGGCCGAAGACCAGGTGGTGCGGCAGGACGGGCCAGCCTGAGCGAAGCCCGCCCCGGCTTCATCGGCTTGGAGCTGGGCGCCCTGCTCGTGCTGACAACGCGCTGCCCGCGTAGGTACCAGGGCGCCGACAACGGACGTGGCCGTGATCACGTGTAGAAACTCGGCCAACTTGCCTTATATGTACCGGGTGGATCAAGTCCCGCTTCGAAAGCTGCCAGAAGCGCCCCTTCGACCTGGTCCTACGGGACGTCAGGGGCACCACTACGCTCGGCCGCCTCTGGTTCGACCAATGGGTCCTCGGCTTCGCCTACGACGGCAGCCGACGCGTCGACTACGTCGCCAGTGTCGAGAACATACGCGTCCAGCCCATACCCACCGAAGACGCCACCAAGTGGCGGGTCGGGCAGCACTTCCACCACAGCGTCAACGCATCCACCAGTGACCCGGACCCCAAGGTGACCGCGCCGCAGAGCCTGGAGCGCGACGAACTGCTCGGCGTATGGGACACCAAGCCGAACTGGACCCTCACCTATACCTCACCGGACCAGGGCGCCCTGTTCGAGCAGGGCAACCAGCAGCGCGTCTTCTCGACCGTCACGATGGACCTCAGCGCCGGCTCCCCCAACGCCGCCCCCTTCACCGGAGGCGGCGTCTACAACCGGTTGGTCGACAAGGAGAAGCAGAAGAAGAACCGCGCGCGTTCGATCAAGGAATGCGAGAAGGTGTGGGGTGACTACAAGGGAACCGACTTGCAGTGCGACGTACCCCTTCGCCTCCACGAAGGAAGGTTCCACCAAGGGCGACAACCGCTTCTCCGTCCGGCTGATCGACGGCGACGACAATGAGACCGGCGGCCGTAGGCTCGACCAGATGTACACCCTCAACCGGATCCTCGACGGTGACGCCTTTTACATGAAGGTCACCAACTAGCAGAAGGGCAGCGGCTCATGGCACTCCTGGCCGAATACAGCTGCAAGGCCACACCGGCCCGCCGCGTCGTGGAGGTGTACGACGCCGACGCCTACCTGAGCGACGACGATGCCATGGCCGCTGCCCGCAGGCAGGTGGTGGCCGGCAACGGCTACCACCTGTATCTCCTCAGCCTGCAACCCGACATCGACGTCGAAGTCGCCATCCGTGTCTGGGACACCCCGCCGGCCCCGCCCGCCCACGCGGAAGGCCGGGTCCCCGTGAGTATCGAGTCCGAAACCGGCATCCTCGTCGTCAACCAGCTTGAGTACGGGCCTGCGGGAGAAATGACCCTGCCCCGGCCCGGTGTCTACGAAGGTCATGCCTGGTGGGAGAACCGGCAAGCGGTCGCCGACTACTACGCGACCACCCTCGACCACCCCACGGACGACACCTTCGAGGACCACCTCACCCAGGCGTGGAACAACAGCCCGGTCACCGAACGCTACGTACTCGACCTGGCCTACGTCCGCGACCCCGAACCCGTCGACGAAGACGACCTTTGAAGCCCGCGCCGATCGAGCGAGCCGCGCCCCCGCGCCGTGAGGCGTGAGGGCGCGGGCGGGTGCGGGGTGCGGGTCAGTACCAGCCGTGGGCCTGCCAGAAGGTCCACGCGGCGGTGGGGCTGCCGTAGCGGGACTTCATGTAGTCCAGGCCCCACTTGATCTGGGTGGCCGGGTTGGTCTTCCAGTCGGAGCCGGCGGACCCCATCTTGTGGGCGGGCAGCGCCTGGACCAGACCGTAGGCGCCGGAGGACTTGTTGGTGGCGTTGACGTTCCAGCCGCTCTCACGCTCGACGATCTTGCTGAACGCGTTGTACTGCGCGGCGTCCGGAATCATCTGCTTCGCGATCGTCCGGGCCGAGGAGTCCGAGGCGGGCGCGGCCTGGGCGGGCGACGAGGTCAGCACCATACCGGTGGTGGCCGCGGCGACGGCGGCGACGGCGAGGGCCCTCTTGGGGGCGGCGAAGCGACGGACGAACGAGACGGACACAGAGAACCTCTTGCGTTGGGGACGGGGGGCCGCCCGGTACGCGTCACCGCCGCGTTCCGCGGGGTGGGCGTACGTCGGCGCCGCGACCCGGGTGGGTGCGTCGGCGCCTGGCGACGGGATCCAGAGAAGCAGGCCGGAAACTTGTCCGCAATAACCCCTTTTACTAGTTGTGGCCGCATAAGCGGGAAAGGTCGTTTGTGTGACCTGGCTCGCACGGTGCAGGTCAGCGGGGGTGCACTGCGGGACATATCGGACAAGTGGGTCTGCTATCCGGCTTCGTAGGTGACCTGCGTCATGTGGGGCGGCTCACCGCACCGCCCACCCACCGCGTACGAACGCTCACCCAGAGGTCAACGGCCGGGGGCGTCGAATGTGACCGCGGTCTCGAAAGCGGCCCGCCGGGTGGCCCGGCGCAGCGCCCGCAGCAGCGCCGGTCCGAGGACGAGGGTCAGCAGCACCGTGCAGACGGCCCGGCCCAGGTCCCAACCGAGCGACGTGGCCAGGCAGTAGGCGACGAACCGGGCCAGGTTGGCGGGGACCGCGGCCTGCGGGTCGAAGGCGATGTTCGAGGCCAGAGCGCCCATGAAGGGCCAGCCCGCGAGGTTCATGACGGTGCCGTACGCGAACGCGGCGAGGAAGCCGTACCCGGCCAGCAGCGCGAGTTCGGCCCGCCCGCGCAGCCGGTCCGGGCCCGGGAGCAGGCCCGCGCCCATCGTGAACCAGCCCATCGCCAGCATCTGGAACGGCAGCCACGGCCCCACCCCGCCGGTCAGCAACGCGGACGCGAACATGGTGAGCGAGCCGAGTACGAAGCCGAAGCCGGGGCCCAGGACGCGTCCGCTGAGCACCATCAGGAAGAACATCGGCTCGATCCCCGCCGTACCCGCGCCGATCGGCCGCAGCGCCGCGCCGGTCGCGGCCAGCACGCCCAGCATCGCCACCGCCTTCGGACCAAGACCCGACTCGGAGATCGCCGCCGTGACGACCGCGAGCAGCAGCACCAGCAGTCCGGCGAACAGCCACGGCGCGTCCTGCGCATGAGCGCTGATCCCCGAGCCCGGCGAAGCGAGAAAGGGCCACCCGAAGGCGACCACCCCGACGGCCCCGACGAGCCCGAGCGCGGCAACGGAACGGGGTCCGATCCGTACGGCCCTGGCGTGGGGGGTCTGCGCCGTCATGCCAGCGCCTCCCTCACCTGGGTCACCGTGAGCCATTTCTGCGGGGCGAGGATCTTGGTGACCTGGGGGGCGAAGGAGGGTGAGGAGACCACGATGTCGGCGGTCGGGCCGTCGGCGATCACCTCACCGTCGGCGAGCAGCACCACCCGGTGCGCCAGCTCGGCGGCCAGCTCCACGTCGTGCGTGGCCAGGACGACCGCGTGCCCCTCGGCGGCGAGCCCGCGCAACAGTGCGACCAGGCGGGCCTTGGCCGCGTAGTCCAGGCCGCGGGTCGGCTCGTCCAGCAGGAGCAGCGGCGGACGGGCGGC
The DNA here is from genome assembly GCF_057537855.1 of Streptomyces diversicolor. NCBI lineage: Bacteria > Bacillati > Actinomycetota > Actinomycetes > Kitasatosporales > Streptomycetaceae > Streptomyces > Streptomyces diversicolor. Next base: position 28,269 of record NZ_BAAJXA010000057.1, on the reverse strand, counting down.
CAGCACCACGGCCAGCGCGAGCGCCAGCCGCTGGCCCTCGGACAGGTCACGCGGGTGCGTGTCGTCGGTGATCCCGGGCAGCAGCTCCGACACCAGCGCACGGCAGGTACCGGGCTCGGCACCCGCGTCCCGGTCGGCGGCGGCGCACTCGGCGCCCACGGTGTCGGCGTACAGCAGATCCCGGGGCTCCTGCGGAACCAGCCCCACCCGCCGCACCAGTTCGCGCGGCGGGGTGCGGTGCGGTACGGCTCCGCCGACCCGGACACTCCCCGAGCCAGGCTCGACCAACCCGACCAGGGCGTTGAGCAGCGTGGACTTCCCGGCCCCGTTACGCCCCATCAGAGCAACGATCTCCCCACGACCGACGGTGAGATCAACCCCACCCAGAGCCTCAACCCGCCCCCGCCACACCACCAGCCCCCGCACCGAGGCGATTTCGGCCGACGGCTCGCCATCGCCCTGAAGGGGCGCGGGGAACTGCGCGAGCAACGACGACGGCGCCGCGGCCGGGGGTTGGCCGGTCATGGACGGCGGGTCTGTCTTCGCCCCAGCCCCGTCGCCTGTTCCGGCCGACGGCTCGCCATCGCCCTGAAGGGGCGCGGGGAACTGCGCGAGCAACGACGACGGCGCCGCAGCCGAATGACGCCGCATGGGCCGAAGCCAGCGCCGCGAGCCCGCGGGGAACTGCGCGAGCAACCCCGACGGCGCCGCAGCCGGACGACGCCGTATGAGTCGAGGCCAGCGCCGCGAGCCCGCGGGGAACTGCTCGGTCGGCCCCGACGGCGCCACGGCCGGACGACGGCCAGTCGCGGGCGGCGGGGCCGTAGGGGCGGCGTCCGCGAGGCGCAACCGCAGCCGCTCCGCGGAGCGGCGCGCCTCGCGGACGGTGAGGGGCAACGGCGACCACCCCGCCAGCCGCCCCAGGTCCACCACGGGCGGAAACACCGGAGACACCGCCATCACCTCAGCGGGAGCGCCCAGCACAGGCACACCCCCCACCGAAGGCAGCAACAGCACCTGATCGGCGTACTGAATCACCCGCTCCAGCCGGTGCTCGGCCATCAGCACCGTCGTCCCCAGGTCATGCACCAGACGCTGAAGCACCGCCAGCACCTCTTCCGCGGCGGCCGGATCCAACGCCGACGTCGGTTCGTCGAGGACCAGCACCCGTGGGTGCGGAGTGAGCACGGACCCGATCGCGACCCGCTGCCGCTGCCCACCGGACAACGTGCCGATGGCCCGGTCCCGCAGCTCCGCAAGCCCGAGCAGATCCAGGGTCTCCTCGACGCGCCGCCGCATCACCGCCGGCGCCAGCCCCAACGACTCCATGCCGTAGGCGAGTTCGTCCTCCACGGTGTCCGTGACGAAGTGCGCGAGCGGATCCTGCCCCACCGTGCCGACGACGTCGGCGAGTTCGCGCGGCTTGTGGGTACGGGTGTCGCGGCCCGCGACGGTGACCCGGCCGCGCAGGGTGCCCCCGGTGAAGTGCGGGACGAGCCCGCCGACCGCGCCCAGCACCGTGGACTTGCCGACCCCGGACGGCCCCACGAGCAGCACGAGTTCACCCTCGGGCACCTCGAAGTCCAGCCCCCGGACAGTGGGTTCGACAGCACCGTCGTACGTCACGCTGACGTCCTCGAAGCGGATCACGACGGCTCCTCGGGGATCACGACGGCTCCTTGGGGATCACGACGGCGGGAATGAGGGCGAGGAGTACGGCCGCCGCGGGCCACAGCGGCAGCGTGGGCGCGGTGAGCGGCACGACCCCGGGATGCAGCGCCGCCGGGTTGCGGGCCGCGGCCAGGGCGAGCAGCGCGGCGACCGCGGCACCGGACGCGGCGACCAGCCAGGCCCGCGCGTTCCACGGGTCGGGCCGGTACCGGGTGCGCAGCGAGCGCCGGCCGCCGAGGCGCAGCCCGGCGAGGGCCGCGACCACCCCGGCGAGCAGCACCGGCAGCCCGTAGGTGCCGCCCTCGGCGGTGAGCAGTCCGTACGTGCCGGCGCACACACCGAGCAGACCGCCCAGGGTGAGCGCGGCGGTCGTACGGCGGACGGCGACGGGGACGTCGGCGGTACGGCCGTACCCGCGGGCGTCCATCGCGGCGGCCAGCGCGACGGAGCGTTCCAGCGCGCCCTCCAGCACGGGCAGGCCCACCTGGAGCAGGCCGCGCACGCCCTGGTCCGGGCGCCCCCGCAGCCGGCGCGCGGCCCGCAGCCGCTGTACGTCCGCGATCAGGTTCGGCGCGAAGGTGAGCGCGACGACCACGGCCACACCGATCTCGTACAGGGCGCCCGGCAGCGACTTGAGGAGACGGGCCGGGTTGGCGAGGGCGTTGGCCGCGCCGACGCAGATCAGCAGCGTGGCCAGCCTCAGACCGTCGTACAGCGCGAACACCAGTGACTCGGCGGTGACCCGGCCGCCGAGCCGGATGCCCTGCGCCCAGTCGGGCAGCGGGACTTCGGGGAGGGTGACGAGGACATGCGTGCCGGGGATCGGCGAGCCGAGGACCACCGCGAAGACGAGGCGTACGACGAGGACGGCGAGCGCCAGCTTGGCGAACGCCGTGTAGGACCGGGCCCAGGGGGCGGAGCTGCGACGGGCGGCCACCACATAGCCCGCCGCCGCGGCGAGCAGCCCGAGCAGCAGCGGATTGCTCGTCCGACTGGCCCCCACCCCGAGCCCGAGCGCCCACACCCACCAGGCCCCGGGATGCACCACGTTTCGCTGTCGCCGCCGCGATGCGGGCGCCCCGCCCGGAGCCGCCCGGCCGTCGGCGCGCTGGGCCGCGCCGCCCCCGCGGCCCGTGCGGGTGCCGCTCGTGCCACCGGTGCGGTACGGCGGCTCTCGGCGGAGGCCGCCAGACGCGTCCGCGCTGCCGGTCCCACCCCGCTGATCGGTCCCACCCCGCTGATCGGTCCCACCCCGGTGATCGGACCCACCCCGGTGATCGGCGCCGCTCGTCCCGCCAGGCCGGTCCGTGCCGCCAGGCCGGTCCGTGCCGCTCGGCCGAGCCGTGCCGGTTGTGCCGTGCGGCGGCCGGGGGTCGCGGCGGTTACGCATTCCGGCGTCGGCGGGCCTGCCAGACGGCTGCCGTGCCGAGCAGGACGACCGCCGCCGCACCCGCCCACACGCCGATCGACGGGCCGCCGTCCTCGGTGGCCGCGGGCCGCTTCGCGGCGGACGTCGGCCGGCCGCCGGCGGACGCCACCTGCTCGCCGCAGCCCTTGCGCGGGTACCCGGCGATCGCACACAGCAGGGCGTTGGCGTCGTAGCGCAGCGGCCTGGCGACCGCCGCCAGCGCCTCCGCAGTCGTCGCGTCGGGCGCGACGGCCGCACAGGCGGTCCGCGCCTTCGGCGGTGTCTCGCCCTCGGCCGCGTCCGCCGCCGTACCGAAGTCGAGGACCAGCGCCACCCGCTTGCGGCCCTCCCGCTCCGGCGTCTGCGCGCAGATCGTGTCGAATTCCGCCGTACCGCGCGGGCGCGTGGCGTCGCCGGAGTCCTCGCTCACCGCGAACCGGAAACCCTGCACGGCACCGTCGGCGGGGCGGGCCGTCGACGGGCCCTCGGTGGCGTACGTCCACGTGTCGCCCGCGCGCTCCCAGAAGGACCAGTAGCGGTAGCCGACGGCCTGCGCCTGACCCGCCGCGCCCCACACCAGGAGCGCGGCCAGCAGCAGGAGCGCGCCGCGCCGCACGCCGGTCACAGCTGCCGCTGCTTTCTGCGGCCGCTGAGCAGGAAGCCGATGCCGGCGCCCGCGGCCAGACCGGCGCCGACCATCCACCACACACCGGCGCCGGAGCCGCCGTCGTCCTTCTCGCCGGACGCGTCGGCCGCCTTCGTCGCCTCGGCGGTCTGCGGCGCCGGGCCGGTCGCGTTGAGCGCCCGTACCAGGTCCGTACCGCCGAAGTCCCGCGGGTCCGCGCCGGCGGCGTGCGCCGCGAAGATCAACTGGGCGTACCCGGCCGGACCGCTCTGCTTCGCCCAGGCCGCCGCGTTCTTCTCCAGCCACGCCAACGGCTTCGCCGCCCGCCGAGCCCCGCCCTGCGCGGCGAGCGCGACGACCGCGTCGGCCGTGTTGCCGTAGTCGGGCTGCTCGGGGGCGCCGGCCAGCGCGGAGGTGAGGTGGCCGTCCTTGGCGACGGCGCGGGCCAGATACGACGCGCCGTTGGCCGCGGCCTGTTCGGCAGTGAGCCGGTCCGCGTCCACGCACCTCGTGCCGGAGCCCTTGGGTTCCTTGCCGGTCTCCTTGCCGGCATCCTTGCCGGACGCCTGGTCCGGCTCGCCCGCCTTCGCGTCGAGACCCGCGCCGAGTACGCCGACCACGGCCGCCGCGGTGGCGTCCGCGTTGGCGGTCAACGCGCCCTTCTTGTCCGGCTGATAGGCGAAGGCGCCCGCGCCTTCTCCTGCGCAGGGCAGAGCCAGCGTCAGCAGCGCGTCGTACGGCGACTTGCCCCCCTTGCCGCCCTTGGTGACCTCAGCGGGCCGCTCACCGGCCGCCGCGAGCGCGCCGATGACCACGGCCGTGGAGTTCGCGTCGCTCGCGCCGCCCGGGGAGTAGGCCCAGCCGCCGTCCTCGTTCTGCACCGACTTCAGCCAGGTCACCGCCTTGCCGGTGGCGTCCTCGTGCCCGCCGACCGCCACCAGTGCCTGGACGGCGGCGGCCGTGCTGTTGGTGTCGGTCATCACCTTGGCGTCGCAGGCCCGCGCGGGCTCGGCGCGGAACGCGGCGAACGCGCCGTCCGCGCACTGCTGCCCGGTCAGCCAGTCGACCGCCTTGGCGGCGGGCGTCACGGACACCGTGCGCTGCGCGAGCAGGGCAAGCGACTGTCGCCAGACGCCGTCGTACTTCGGGTCCGAGTCGCCGTACAGCCCGGACGGGAGCACCGTCGACGGGGACGGCGACGGGCTCGCGGCCAGGGCGGGCGCCGCGGCGGCGAGCACGCCCACGGCTGCCAGGGCCGCTGCGCTGCGGCGGACGTTCATGGTCGGCGGGTGCCTCTCTTCGCGGGTCGGTTCGCGAGGAAGCCGGGCAGCACGGGACACCCCGGGCGGCTCGGGCCCCGTAAACCTCGACGGTGCCGTGCGCGGCGGGTGCCGACGCACGTGAGCCGGTCAACGTTCCGCCCGGGGCAGTCCGGCTCACCGGCCGCGGACGGCCGGTTCACGGTTGCGGGTCAGCGCCGGATTCCCACCGGCTTCCCCCCAAACGAACAAGAAGACGCCCACCCACTCTACCGACCCCCCTCAGAGCCCCAGAAAGGACGGCTCCGACACCGCCCCATAGGGGCGCGAGGAACGGCGCGCCAAGCCACACCAAACCCGCACCCGCCCGCCGGCAATCCGAGGCACCCCAGTGGCTCCGCCCCACCGGCGCCAGCCCGCGCCCCATAGGGGCGCGAGGAACGGCGCGCCAAGCCACACCAAACCCGCACTCGCCCGCCGGCAATCCGAGGCACCCCAGTGGCTCCGCCCCACCGGCGCCACCCTCGCCCCATAGGGGCGCGGGGAACTGCGCGACAAGCCACACCAAACCCGCACTCGCCCCCAGACAATCCGAGGCACCCCAGTAGGCGCACCCGGCCCAAACACCCCGCACCCAGCCCAAACAGGCCGACCTCACCCGCTCCGTACGTAAGCCACCGGCCAGGTACCCGGTACCGGTTCAACCCGCCCCCCCTTGACCAGGCGCCGCAGATGCGCCTCGGCCTCCGACACGGCGATGTTGCGGGACGGGGCCGGAATCTCGGCCCAGGGCCGGTTCCACGACATCCGCTCGGCCAACTGCCACGGCGTGAGCGGTACGGCGAGCAGCGCCAGCAGCCCACCCAGCCGTTCCTCATGATGCGCAAGCAACTCCCGCACCCGACCGGCCGCGTCGGCGAACGCGTACTGATGGGCCGGCAGCACCTCGGCGGGGGCGAGCCGGCCGACCCGTTCCAGTGAGTCGAGGTAGTCCCCGAGCGGATCGGTCACGGTCGCCTCGTTCGGGTCCTCGTACAGCCCGATGTGCGGGGTGATCTCCGGCAGCAGATGGTCGCCGGAGAACAGCCGGCCGTGGCCGGGCAGTCCAGCGGGGTGCTGCTCCTCCAGGTGCAGACAGACGTGCCCCGGCGTGTGCCCCGGCGTCCAGACGGCCCGCAGCCGGCGGCCGGGCAGGTCGAGGAGGTCGCCGGGGACGATCTCACGGTCGGGCAGGGCGGGGGACAGCCGCGGCACGGAACGGGGGGAGCGCAGCGGCGCGAGATGGTCCTCGGGCGCGCCGGCCGCCGCGAGCTTGGCGCTCATGTAGCCGAACCAGCGCTCGGGGCGGGCTTCTCGGGTGCGCCGTACCACCGCCGTGTCGGCCGCGTGCATCGCCACCCAGGCGCCGGACGCCTCCCGCACCCGCCCGGACAGCCCGTGGTGGTCGGGGTGGTGATGGGTGATGACGACGCCGTGCACCTCCCGCACGGATGTCCCGCAGGCGATCAGCCCCGCGGCCAGTGTGTCCCACGACCCGGGGTCGTCCCACCCGGTGTCGACCAGCACCGGCCCGCGGTCGGTGTCGATGACGTACACGAGCGTGTGCCCCAACGGATTGTCCGGAATAGGCACAGCCACCCCCCGCACACCCCCACCGTGATCAAACGTCTCCACCATCACACCTCCCCGCCCCACTATAACTAGAACCCGTTCCAGTAATAGGCCAAGTGCCGGGGTGGACGCGGCACACGGTGGCGGGGAAATGAGCATCAATGCGGGAAACGACGTGAGTAGGGGCATGGAACCCCAGATCCCCGCCCCTCCACGGGCAAGACGATTACCCTCCGTGCCCTTGCGATTACCCGTGTCCGGCGGGTCCGGCCATGTGCCGCGGTGGGGGTGGCTGGACGCGCTGCGCGGTATCGCGGCGCTCGTTGTGGTGTTCGACCACTCGTCGTACGCCTTCATGGCGGAGTTCCGGCGGGAGTTGATGCCGGAGTTCAACACCAGCCGGTACGGCATCATGGTGTTCTTCCTCGTGAGCGGCTACATCATCCCCGCGTCGCTGGAGCGCCGGGGCTGCGTCCGTACGTTCTGGATCGGCCGGCTGTTCCGCATCTACCCGCTGTGGGCGGCCGTCGTGACCGCGGTCCTCGCCGCACATCTGCTGGGCCTTGCGCGCATCCCCGACTTCGGCGGACAGGGCGTCGCCTCGGTGGCGCTCGCGCATGTCACCCTGCTCCAGGAACTGCTGGGGACGCCCAGTCTTCTCCTCGTCCTGTGGACGCTCTCGTACGAGATGGCGTTCTATCTCCTGGTCGTCGCTCTCTTCACGGTCCGCCTGCACCGGCGTTCGGCGGAAGCGGCCGTCACTCTGGCCGTACTCGCCGCCGTGAGCGTGCTGGTGGGGGTCGCGTTGCCGGTCTCCGCCCTGTCCGGCGCGCTGGGCACCGGCCTGCTCGTCGCGCTCGCCTCCCTCGCGATGGCGGCCGCCCTCTGCTGTGCCGGCGCCAGGTCACCCGCGCTTCGGGTGTTCGGGGGCGTGCTGGGCGGGGTGCTGGCCCTCGTCCTGGTCCTGTTCAACGGCGGGGTCCCCCTGTGGGAGGGGCTGGTGATCCTCGCGGTGATGTTCCTCGGCACCGCCGTCTACCGGGCCCAGCACGGTCAGACCACCCGGCGGTACGCGGTCTGCGCCGCCGTCGTCGTGGTGGCCTGCGCTGTGGGGAGCGCGTACCGGTACGGCGACGGGGACCATTTCACCCGCCGTGGCTGGATCGTGGCGTTCCTGTCGGCCGTACTGACCTTCGGCGCCGGGCTGGCCCTGCGGCGCCGGCGGATACCGCACTGGCTGATCGGGCTCGGGACGATCAGCTATTCGGTCTACCTGGTGCATCCTGTGCTGCTCGCGGTGAGCGACGGCACGATCGGCCGGTGGCGGCGGGACAACCCCCTGCTGGAGGCCGCGTTCTACGCCGTGCTGCTGCCTCTGTGCGTGCTGACCCACCGCTGTATCGAAGCCCCGGGCCAGACCTGGGGCCGGAGGCTGGCACGACGCGTCCAGCCACCATGACAAGCGCTCGCACCCGGCCGCGCACCAGCGTCCAGCCGATGCGGGCGGCGGCGTCGAGTGCCGGTGCGGCGGCGTGGCCGGTGCGTCGGCGGCGTGGACTAGTCGAAGTAGAACTGGTATCAGTTCTGAAACAGCGTCAGGAAACGTGCCGCAGGAGGCAGTCGGGGATGACCGAGCTCGTGGAACACGGACAGCTGTTCATCGGCGGGGAGTTGACCGACCCCCGGGGCGAGGGTGTCATCGAGGTGGTCTCGCCGCACACCGAGGAGGTCATCGGCCGGGTGCCGCACGCGTCGACGGCCGACGTGGACCGGGCGGTGGCCGCCGCGCGGACCGCGTTCGACGAGGGGCCCTGGCCGCGCACGACCCTCGACGAGCGGATCGCGGTCGTCACCCGCATCAAGGACGGCATCGCCGCCCGGCACGAGGAGATCGCCCGCGTGATCTCCGCCGAGAACGGGTCGCCGTACTCGTGGAGCGTCCTCGCGCAGGCGCTCGGCGCGATGATGGTGTGGGACGCGGCGATCACCGTCGCCCGCGGCCACACGTACGAGGAGACGCGCGACGGGGCGCTCGGGAAGATCATGGTGCGGCGCGAACCCGTCGGCGTGGTCGCCGCCGTGGTCCCGTGGAACGTCCCGCAGTTCGTCGCCGCCGCCAAGCTCGCACCCGCCCTGCTGGCCGGCTGCACGGTGGTGCTCAAGCCGTCCCCCGAGTCCCCGCTGGACGCCTACATCCTCGGCGAGATCACCCGCGAGGCCGGGCTGCCCGACGGCGTGCTGTCGATCCTGCCCGCCGACCGCGAGGTCAGCGAGTACCTGGTCGGACACCCCGGCATCGACAAGGTCGCCTTCACCGGCTCGGTGGCGGCGGGCCGGCGGGTCATGGAGGTGGCCGCCCGCAACCTCACCCGCGTCACCCTGGAACTCGGCGGCAAGTCGGCGGCGGTCGTACTGCCGGACGCGGACGTCGAGACCGCGGTCGCCGGCATCGTCCCGGCGGCCTGGATGAACAACGGGCAGGCGTGCGTGGCGCAGACCCGCATCCTGCTGCCCCGCTCCCGCTACGACGAGTTCGCGGACGCCTTCGCGCGGGCCGCGAGCGCGCTCACGGTCGGCGACCCGCTGGACCCGGCCACCCAGGTCGGCCCGCTGGTCGCCCGGCGCCAGCAGCAGCGCAACCTCGACTACATCCGCATCGGCCAGGAGGAGGGCGCCAAGATCCTCACCGGCGGCGGCCGGCCGGCGGGCCTTGAGCGCGGCTGGTACGTCGAGCCGACCCTCTTCGGCGACGTCGACAACTCCATGCGGATCGCCCGCGAGGAGATCTTCGGACCGGTCATCTGCCTGCTGCCGTACGGCGACGAGTCCGAGGCGTTGAAGATCGCCAACGACTCCGAGTACGGGCTGTCCGGCAGCGTGTGGACCGCCGACACCGCGCACGGCATCGAGGTCGCCCGGCAGGTGCGTACCGGAACGTACTCGGTCAACACCTTCAGCCTGGACATGCTCGGCCCGTTCGGCGGCTACAAGAACTCCGGCCTGGGGCGGGAGTTCGGGCCCGAGGGCTACGACGCCTACCTGGAGCACAAGATGATCCACCTGCCGGCGGGCTGGGAGGCGTAGGCGATGGGCGACCGCTGGCACATCGAGGTCGACCGCTCCGTCTGCATCGGCTCCGCCCAGTGCGTCCACCACGCCCCCGACGGCTTCCGTCTCGACACCGCGCGCCAGTCCCGGCCCGTCGAGGCGGACACCGACGCCAACGAGCAGGTGCTGGCGGCGGCGGAGAGCTGCCCCGTGGAGGCCATCGTGATCACGCTGACGGCGGGCGGGGAGCCGGTGTTCCCGCCCGAAGAGTAAATTTTTCCCTTCCGGGGGGTTCCATATCGTATGGGCGGTTTTATGCTGGAAGTGGCCTGCGAGGCGAGTGAGGGAGTTCGACCGGAGTAGCCGACTCGGGCGTGACGCGCAAGCATCCGCCGGGGCCGACGTCGACGGTCGGGCTGAGAGGCCGGAAGGCAGCGGTTGGGCCGGACGGCGACCTCCACTACCTGATCCGGACAATACCGGCGAAGGGAACCCGTCTCGTAGGTCCTACTTGTGCCCGGCCTTGTGCCCGGTCGTGTGCCCGGCCCTCTGGCCCTGCTTCTGCGCCCCGCGCGCCGTGTGCTGCCCCTCGGGCGCCGTCAGGTCGATCAGCCGGCACACCGTCTCGATGTCGATCTTTACCTGGGCGATGGAGGCACGGCCCGACAGCCAGGTGATCAGCGCCGAGTGCCAGGTGTGCTCGATGACGCGGACCGCCGACAACTGCTCCGGGGTGGGATTCTCCAGCCCCATCGCGTCCAGCACGATCGCCGTCGTCTGCCGGGACACCTGGTCCACCTCGGGACTCACACTGCGGTCCGCGAAGGTCAGGGCGCGCACCATCGCGTCCGCCAGATGCGGCTCGCGCTGAAGGGCGCGGAAGGCCCGCATCAGCGTCTCCGCGACCCGCTCGGCCGCCGTGTCGCCCGTCGGGGGCTTGCGGCCCAGCGTGCCGTGCAGATGCTCCAGTTGGGCCTGCATCGTGGCGACCAGCAGATGCACCTTGGAGGGGAAGTAGCGGTAGAGCGTGCCGAGCGCCACCTGGGACGACTCGGCTACCTCCCGCATCTGCACCGCGTCGAAGCCGCCCCGGCTGGCCAGCTGCGCGCTCGCGTGCAGGATCCGGCGGCGGCGGGCCTCCTGCCGCTCCGTGAGGGGCGACGAGGCCGGCTGCCTCGATGGGGTGGCGCTCGCGTCCGCCTTGGTTTGCGCAGGCATGGGTCCCGCTCCGTGACTCTCGGTGAAGGCTGCTGATCGCACAGCATCGTAGGGCGGCCGTGGCGTGAATCACCCGGACCGGTGCTCACAGCACCCCTACCTGCCGGTAGATTCAGAGCTCCTTGAACGATCAAGTCTGAAACTTGTTCTAGATTAGCGTCCCGGCGTAATCTCGCGGGACACCGCAGGGAGAAGGGGGCCCAGAGTGACCGCTGAGGCCAGGGATGCGGGTGCTGAAGAGGACCCCGCGGCTGGTGGGGGCACCTCCCTGTTCGAGCGAAGCCGAGAACTCGGGGGAGAGCGACCGCTCCATATCGCGCTTCTCACCTACAAAGGGAACCCGTTCTGCGGCGGACAGGGCGTCTATGTACGGCACCTCTCCCGCGAGCTGGCCCGCCTCGGACACCGGGTCGAGGTCATCGGCTCCCAGCCCTACCCCGTCCTCGACGAGGGACTGCCCGGACTCACCCTGACCGAACTGCCCAGCCTCGACCTCTACCGCCAGCCCGACCCCTTCCGCACCCCCCGGCGGGACGAGTACCGGGACTGGATCGACGCCCTCGAAGTCGGCACGATGTGGACCGGCGGCTTCCCCGAACCGCTCACCTTCTCGCTCCGCGCCCGCCGCCATCTGCGCGCCCGGCGCGGCGCGTTCGACGTCGTGCACGACAACCAGACCCTCGGCTACGGGCTGTTGGGCGACATCGGCGCGCCCCTGGTCACCACCGTGCACCACCCCATCACCGTGGACCGGCAGTTGGAGCTGGACGCCGCCGAGGGCCGACGCCGCCGCCTCTCGGTACGCCGCTGGTACGGCTTCACGCGCATGCAGAAACGCGTCGCCCGCCGCCTGCCGTCCATCCTCACCGTCTCCGGCACCTCACGCCAGGAGATCGTCGACCACCTCGGGGTCCGCGACGACCGGGTGCACGTCGTCCACATCGGCGCCGACACCGACCTGTTCCGCCCCGACCCGTCCGTGCCCGTCGTGCCCGGCCGGATCGTGACCACGTCCAGCGCCGACGTGCCGCTCAAGGGCCTCGTCTTCCTCGTGGAGGCGCTGGCGAAGGTACGCACCGAGCACCCGGCCGCGCATCTCGTCGTCGTCGGCAAGCGGCCCGAGTCCGGGCCGGTCGCCCAGGCCGTCGAACGGTACGGCCTGACCGGCGCCGTCGAGTTCGTCAAGGGCATCACCGACGCCGAACTGGTCGACCTGGTCCGCTCCGCGCAGGTGGCCTGCGTGCCGTCGCTGTACGAGGGCTTCTCGCTGCCCGCCGCGGAGGCCATGGCCACCGGCACTCCGCTGGTCGCCACCACCGGCGGCGCGATCCCCGAGGTCGCCGGGCGCGACGGGGAGACCTGCCTGGCGGTGCCGCCCGGCGACGCGGGGGCGCTGGCCGCTGGGCTGAACCGGCTCCTCGGCGACCCCGGCCTACGCGCCCGCCTCGGCGCGGCGGGCCGCACCCGCATCCTCCACCACTTCACCTGGACCCGCGCGGCCGAGGGCACGATAGCCCACTACCGCGAGGCCATCACCCGCACCACGGCTCCGCCGGCGACCGGCTCTCCCCCTCGCGGGACGATCCCCCGAAGCAGCACGGCCACCCCTCACGGGACGGCTCCGCCAGACGCCGCTTCGTCCACTGGCGCGGCGGCCTCATCGGGCACCGCTTCGTCCGCTGGCGCGGCGGTTGAGTCCGCTGGTTCGTCTGACGTCGGCGGGGCGGCCGGGTCGGGGACCGGTTCTCCTCCCGGCGCGGCGGTTTCGCGCAATGGCGTCCCTGCCCCTGCCGCGGCGCCCGGGTCGGGGACCGGTTCGTCCGCTGGCGCGGTGGTTTCGGCCGGTGATTCTCCTGAAGCCGGCGACGCGCCCGGGTCGGGGACCGGTTCTCCCGCTCGCGCGGCGGGCGGTTCGGTCGTTGGCGGAGCGGGTTCGGCTTCCGCCGTCCCTTCCGCTCGCGATGCGGCGGAGCCGGGCGGCGCTGCTGCTCCTCGCGGGGCGGCTGCGTCGGGTGGCGGCTCTGCCACTGGCGGGGCGGCGGCCTCATCGGGCACTGCTTCGTCCACTCGCGCGGCGGTTTCGGCCGGTGGTTCTTCCGGCGTTGCTGGGGCGGCTTCGCCGGCGGCCGGTTCTCGCGCTCGCGGGGCGGTTTCGCGGACTGGCGCTGCTGCCACTGGCGCGGCGGGCTCGTCTGAGGCCGGTTCGGTCGTCGGCGGAGCGGGTTCGGCTTCCGCCGTCCCCTCCGCTCGCGATGCGGCGGAGCCGGGCGGCGCTGCCACTGGCGGGGCGGCGGGCTTGCCGCGTACCGGTTCGTCCGCTGGCGCGGCGGTTTCGGCCGGTGGTTCTTCCGGCGTTGATCGGGCGGCCGAGTCCGGGACCGGTTCTCCCCCCGGTGCGGTGGTTTCGGCCGGTGATTCTCCTGACGTCGGCGACGCGCCCGAGTCGGGGGCCGGTTCTCGCGCTCGCGCGGTGGGCGGTTCGGTTGTTGGTGGAGTGGGTTCGGCTTTTGCCGGGCCCTCCGCTTGCGATGCGGTTTCTCCGGGGGGTGGCCGGCCTGCGGCCGGGGCCGACACTCGCGGGGCTGTGCCGGTGGCGCCCGCTGCCGCCGCTCCTCCCGTTGACGGCGTCGCCGATGTCGAGATCGATCGTGAAAGCAGGGCTACGTGCTGACCGTTGACTTCAGTCGGTTTCCGCTCGCTCCGGGGGACCGTGTGCTGGATCTCGGCTGTGGAGCCGGGCGGCATGCCTTCGAGTGCTATCGGCGCGGCGCCCGGGTCGTGGCGCTGGACCGCAACGGCGAGGAGATCCGCGAGGTCGCCAAGTGGTTCGCGGCCATGCGGGAGGCGGGCGAGGCCCCGGCGGGCGCCACCGCCACGGCCATGGAGGGCGACGCCCTCGCCCTGCCCTTCCCCGACGAGTCCTTCGACGTCGTCATCATCTCCGAGGTGATGGAGCACATCCCCGACGACAAGGGCGTACTCGCCGAGATGGTGCGGGTACTGAAACCGGGCGGCCGCATCGCGATCACCGTCCCGCGCTACGGCCCCGAGAAGGTCTGCTGGGCGCTGTCCGACGCCTACCACGAGGTCGAGGGCGGCCACATCCGCATCTACCGCGCCGACGAACTGCTCGCCAAGATCCGCGGAGCGGGCCTGCGGCCGTACGGCACCCACCACGCCCACGCCCTGCACGCCCCGTACTGGTGGCTGAAGTGCGCCTTCGGCGTCGACAACGACAAGGCGCTGCCGGTGCAGGCGTACCACAAGCTGCTGGTCTGGGACATCATGAAGAAACCGCTCGCCACCCGGCTCGCCGAGCGCGCGCTGAACCCGCTGATCGGCAAGAGCTTCGTGGCCTACGCGACCAAGCCCCACCTGCCCCCGCTGCCCCGCAGCACACCGGCCGAGGGCACCGAGGCGGCCGCCCGGTGACCACGCCCCGGACAGAACACCTCGTCCTGCCCGGGGTCCTCACCGCCGAGCAGGCCGCCGCGACCGTGCGCGGCATCCTCGGCGTACAGCGGGACGACGGCGCGATCCCCTGGTTCCGCGGGCACCACCTCGACCCGTGGGACCACACCGAGGCCGCCATGGCCCTGGACGCGGCCGGCGAACACGACGCGGCGGAGCGGGCCTACACCTGGCTGGCCCGCCACCAGAACGACGACGGCTCCTGGTACGCCGCCTACGCGGACGGCGCCCACGACGACGTCACCGACCGGGCCCGCGAATCCAACTTCGTCGCCTACATAGCCGTCGGGGTCTGGCACCACTACCTCGCCACCGGCGACGACGCCTTCCTCGACCGCATGTGGCCGACCGTCCGCGCGGCGCTGGAATGGGTGCTGCCGCTGCAACGGCCCGGCGGCCAGATCGGCTGGCGGCGCGAGCCCGACGGCACCGCGACCGCCGACGCGCTGCTCACCGGCAGCTCCTCCATCCACCACGCCCTGCGCTGCGCGCTCGCCATCGCCGAACAGCGCGAAGAGCCCCAACCCGACTGGGAGTTGGCCCTGGGCGCGGTGCGCCACGCGATCCGCAGGCACCCCGAGCGCTTCCTCGACAAGAGCCGCTACTCGATGGACTGGTACTACCCGATCCTGGGCGGCGCGCTGCCCGCCGAGGAAGCCAAGTCCCGTATGGAGGAGGGCTGGGACCGCTTCGTGGTGCCGGGCCTCGGCGTCCGCTGCGTGGTGCCCAACCCCTGGGTCACCGGCGGGGAGTCCGCCGAACTCGCCCTGGCCCTGTGGGCGATGGGCGAGTCCGACCGCGCGCTGGACATACTCCGGTCCATCCAGCACCTGCGGGACCCGGCCACCGGCCTGTACTGGACCGGCTACGTCTTCGACGACGACACCGTCTGGCCCCGCGAACTGACCACCTGGACGGCCGGGTCCCTGCTGCTCGCGGTGGCCGCGCTCGGCGGCCACGAGGCCACCTGCGCCGTGTTCGGCGGCGCCCACCTACCCCACGGCCTGCCCCCCGACTGCTGCGCCTGAGCAGGCCCGGCGCCCGAAGGGGCGCGAGGAACTGCGCGACCAGCCACGACGGCGCCGCAGACAACCGACGGCACATCGCGGCACAACCCAGCGGAGCGCCACGCAGAAGGTGAAAACTGAACGGTCCTCCCCCGAGTGGCGTAGTCGGCGGCGGGGGGTGAGGCTGCCGGGAGAGACCTTTTTCCGGTCGGGACAGAACCGTCTGCTCGGGGAGAACATCCCGGAGGAAAACCCGTGACTGTACCGATGCGGCGCCTCGTCGTCGCACTCACCGTGTGCTGCGCCCTGCTGGCCGGCGCCACCGCCTGCGGGAGCGGCCAGAGGGCCACCCGGGACACGCACGCGGCGGTGATCGTCGCCGCGACGCCCAGTCCCACCACGTCCGCGGAACGGCAGAAGTTCGCCAAGACCCGGTTCGTGGCGAACGCCGGACTCGCGGCCGGGGCGACGTACCAGTGGATCGTCAAGCCCGCCAGGGAGGGCAAGTTCAAGAAGGGCGCGCCGCACCGCAAGAGGTCCCTGGTCAAGGCCGGTCTCGCGGGCGCCTTCGCGTACAACCGGCTGAAGGCGGCCGTGCGCAACGCCAAGGGCGATCCGGCGCTCGCCAAGGCACTCGCCCCGCTCAGCGCGGGGATCGCGGGGCTCAGGGACCTGCCGGCCAAGCTGCGCAGGGGCGACGGCGCAAGCGACCAGGCGGCCCACTCCTACAGCACCGTCATCGATCAGGTGAAGGACGTCGGCAAGAGCCACGGCGCCGTGGTGCACGACAAGGTCCCGACCAACTCCCAACTGGTCAACGGCGCCAAGAGTTGAACAAGCGCCGACTCCCGTACGGGCACGGGGAGTTGGCGGCCAGGCCGTCGCCCGTCGGCCGCGGCGGTGTTGTGGCCGGTCGCGCGGTTCCCCGCGCCCCCGCGGGAGCGGTGTTCCCCGCCGCGGCTAGGAGTTGAGGTCCGCCAGGGTGCGCAGGGTGTGCGGGTCCGAGGTCAGGGCCAGGAGGTCCGTCACCGGGCCCTTGCGCCACGACTCCAGGCGTTCGGCGATGCGTTCACGGGGGCCGACCAGGGAGATCTCGTCGGCGAACGCGTCGGGTACGGCCCGTACGGCCTCCTCGCGACGGCCGGACAGGAACAGTTCCTGGATCCGCCGGGCCTCGTCCGCGTACCCCATGCGGGCCATCAGGTCGGCGTGGAAGTTGTGGGCCGCGTGCCCCATGCCGCCGATGTAGAAGCCGAGCATGGCCTTGACGGGGAGCAGCCCCTCGGCGACATCGGCGCACACCCTGACCTGCGCCATGGGGGCGACCAGGAAGCCCTCGGGCAGGTCGTGGACGGCGGGCCCGTACACCTCGGGCCTGCTGGGCGCCCAGTACAGCGGCAGCCAGCCGTCCGCGATCCGGGTCGTCTGGGCGACGTTCTTCGGGCCCTCCGCGCCGAGCAGCACCGGCAGGTCCGGGCGCAGCGGGTGGGTGATCGGCTTGAGCGGCCTGCCCAGGCCGGTGGCGTCCGGGCCCCGGTAGGGCAGCGGGTGGAAGCGGCCGTCCGCGGCCACCGGCGCCGCCCGGCGCAGCACCTGCCGTACGACATCGACGTACTCCCGGGTCGCGGTCAGCGGCGAGCGCGGGAACGGGCGGCCGTACCAGCCCTCCACCACCTGCGGCCCGGACAGCCCGAGGCCCAGCAGCATCCGCCCGCCGGAGAGATGGTCCAGGGTCAGGGCGTGCATCGCGGTGGTGGTGGGGGAGCGGGCCGCCATCTGGGCGACCGCCGTACCCAGCCGGATCCGTGAGGTGTGCGCGGCGATCCAGGCGAGCGGGGTGAACGCGTCGGAACCCCAGGACTCCGCGGTCCACACCGAGTCGTAGCCGAGCCGTTCCGCCTCCCGGGCCAGCGGCACATGGTCCGCGCGGGGGCCGCGCCCCCAGTAGCCGAGTGCCAGACCGAGCCGCATCCCCGCCTCCTGACGGTCCGTCAGACAACGGAGGTGACTGTACGGCAACGGCCCCCCGCCCGGAAGGGCGAGGGGCCGGATGCGACGGCCGTGGACCGGCGGCGGCTCAGCCGCGCTGGATGCCGGAGGTGTCCTGGAGCACGCCCCGGCGGCCGTCCTGGGTCTGCGCGACCAGCTGCGCCCCGCGCTGCTCGACCGCCAGGTACCAGGTGCCCGGCGCCAGTTCGGCGATCGGGGCCGGCGAACCGTCCTCGGCGAACAGCGGCCGCGGTACCGGCACGGCGAACCAGAACGGCGAGAACTCCGCGGTCTGGGCCTGCTGTTGCGGGGCCGGCGGCTGCTGGCCGTACGGCTGGCCCTGCTGCGGCTGCCCGCCGTACGGCTGCTGCGCGGCGCCCGGGTAGCCGTAACCGCCCTGGGGCTGCGCGCCGTAGGGCTGCGGCGCGGCCGGCTTGGGCGCCGGGACCAGGCCGGCCTGCAGGGCGGGCACCAGCGGGGTGGCGATGGCCGCCGCCGCCATGACCAGGGTGGCGATGAGGGCGAGGACGAGTCCGATGCCGGCGCTCGGGCCCTTGAAGTTGCTGCCCAGGTTGTCCGTGGCACCCGACGGGTCGAAGACGTTGCCGAGGGCGCTCCACGCGGCGAAGACCGTGAAGGCCACACCGAACGGAGCGAGGTCGAGGCCGGCCACCTTGGGGGCCTGCGGCAGCAGCCGGGTGACGACGAGGAGCGCGGCGCCGATGATCCCCGCGAGCACGACACTGAACAGGACCGGACCGCTCGCCCACAGGCTCGGCAGGTCGATGTTGTTCGGTACCCCGTCGTAGGAGTAGTTGTCGAGGAACGACGCGATGAACAGCAACACCGCTGCTCCGATCACCACGCCGTCGCCCCTAGTGAGGGAGCGGATATTCACTTCAGGTCCTTCGTAGGTCGTCTCGTCGTCAGTGGAGGCGTCGCTGTCACCGTGGCGCCCTCGGGGGCTGGTGCGAAGCGCGGGGGAGGCCCCTCATCGTAGGGCCGACCTTATCGTCCGTACGATCACGGTGTCCGCCCGGTGGGGTACGCGAGGCCCTACCCGCGCAGGAAACTCACGATTCCCCCAGAGATCCCCTCCGCGGCCTTCTGCCGCCAGGCGCCGCTGGTCAGCAGTGCCGCGTCCTTGCTATCGCGCATGTTGCCGCACTCGATGAAGACCTTCGGAACCGTTGACAGATTGAGACCGCCCAGGTCCTCGCGTGTGACGAGACCGGTGCCGCCGCCGACGTAGTTGGCCGGCGCGCTGCCCGTGGCGTGCACGAAGTTGCCCGCGATCCGCTCGCCGAGGTCACGGGAGGGGCCGACGATCGGACGGGTGTCCGCGCCGCCGGCGTGCACCGAGCCCGGCAGGATCACATGGAACCCCCGGTTGCCGGCCGCCGAGCCGTCCGCGTGGATCGAGACGGCCGCGTCCGCGTGCGCGGTGTTGCCGATCCGCGCCCGCTCGTCCACACACGGCCCCCACGGGGGCTCGTCCCGGTCGTGGGTCAGCTTCACCGTGGCGCCCTGCTGCTCCAGCAGCGTGCGCAGCCGGTGGGACACGTCCAGGGTGAACTCCGCCTCCGGATAGCCGTCATTGGTGGCCGTGCCGGTCGTGTCGCACTCCTTCCGGCTCGTACCGATATCGACCGTACGGTTGATTTCGGCCGTATGGCGGAAGTTGCCCAGATTGTGCCCGGGGTCGATGACGATCACCTTGCCCGCGAGCGGCCCGGAGCCGGCGGGGCCCGTCCCCGCGGGCGTCGGCTTGGCGTCGTCGCGCGGGGAGGACCGGGAGGGCGAGGGACCGCCCGTCGACGGCGCCGGGCGCCCGGCGGACGCCGAGGACGTGGGGGCCGTGGCAGCGGGGGGTGTGGACGGGCCGCCCGCGGCGGCGGAGCCGCCCGAGCCGCCCACCGTCTGGTACACGAGCCAGCCGAGCAGCGCGCCCGGCACCAGGGCGGCCAGCGCCACCGTGAGCGGGCGCCGGGAGCGACGCGGCTGCGGGGGTTCGAAGTCGGGGCCTACGTACGACACGGCTGCCACCCTAGTGGGCGTCGACGTCGCGCCGCCCGGCCCCGCATCCGGCGCGGGGCGCCCTGGCCAAGCCCCAGCGGACCCTCACGGCCCGGATGGCCACCTCATCCCGGCCGCGTCCGGAGAGCGCCTGGGCTCAGATCCCCGGCCGCGTCCGGAGAGCGCCCGTGCTCAGATCCCTGTCCCCGTTCGCCGCAGCACGCGCAGCGAACCGTGCGCCGTCACCTCGGTGAACGCGCCGGACTCCAGGGCCCTGAGCCAGATCCGGTACGGGGCCTGGCCGGTGAACTCGTCCACCGGGTCCGGGAACACGTCGTGCACGGCGAGCAGGCCGCCCTCGGCCACCCATGGGGCCCAGCCCTCGTAGTCGGCCGTGGCGTGCTCGTCGGTGTGGCCGCCGTCTACGAAGACGAGCCCGAGCGGGGAGTTCCACAGGGCGGCGATCCGCGGCGAGCGGCCGACCAGGGCGACCACGTGCTCCTCAAGGCCCGCCCGGTGCAGTGTCCTGCGGAAGGCGGGCAGCGTGTCCATCAGGCCGATCTCGGGGTCGACCGTCTCCGGGTCGTGGTACTCCCAGCCCGGCTGCTGCTCCTCGCTGCCGCGGTGGTGGTCCACGGTGAGCGCGCTGACCCCGGATCGCCGGGCGGCGTCCGCCAGCAGGACCGTCGAGCGCCCGCAGTAGGTGCCGACCTCCAGGAGCGGGAGGCTCAGGCGGCCGGCCTCTACGGCCGCCGCGTACAGCGCCAGCCCCTCGTCCTTGGGCATGAAGCCCTTGGCCGCCTCGAACGCGGCCAGAATCTCGGGCTCGGGCGCCGCGGGCATGGGTTTCCTCTCGGTTCGGCTGGGGGTCGGGGTGCTTGCCTTGTCGGGTATCCGCGGCGCCGTCGTGGTTGAGCGCGCGTCCCGTCCGGGGGTTTGGCTGGGGGTCGGGGTGCTTGCCTTGTCGGGTATCCGCGGCGCCGTCGTGGTTGAGCGCGCAGTTCCCCGCGCCCCTTCAGGGCGCCTGCTCCACCGGGGTGGGACGGACGCCCTTGGGGTGTCAGGCGTTCACGGTGTCGGTCGGTAGGGACAGGTCCAGGGTGATCGGTCGGTCGTCGCCCGTGTGGGTGGCGGAGGAGGCGTAGGGGCCGTGGCCCGCGGCGCGTGCCGCCACCACGTAGGAGCCCCCGGCGGGCACGGCCAGGGCGTAGCTGCCGTCCTCCGCGGAGAGGGTGGCGCCCGCCTGCCGGCCCCTGCGGTCGATCAGGGTGACCTTGGCGCGGGCGACCGGGGCGCCGTCGGCGTCCAGGACCCGGCCGCTGAAGCCGCGCAGCGCCCGCTCGGCGCGCTCCAGGTTGGCCTCCTCCTCGCTGCTCGCCCGCAGCCGCGGCCCGCGGTCGGGCTTCGGCAGGAACAGGGCCAGCGTGAGGCCCACCGCCACCGCGGCCGTCGCGATCAGGAACGAGACGCGGAAGCCGTGCATGGTCGGGACCGCGACGCCGCCCACGGTGTGCGCCGTGTTGGCGAGCACCATGCCGATCACGGCGCTCGACACGGACGTACCGATGGAGCGCATCAGGGTGTTGAGGCCGTTGGCCGCGCCCGTCTCCGACGCCGGGACCGCGCCGACGATCAGCGCGGGCAGCGAGGAGTAGGCGAGGCCGATGCCCGCGCCGAGGATCACCGCGATGACCAGGCTCTGCCAGGGGGCGCTCATCAGGCCCAGGCCGGCGCCGTAGCCGATCGCGATGATCAGCATGCCGAGGATCAGGGTGACCTTGGGGCCGTACTTGGCGGACAGCCGGGCGTAGACGGGCGCCGTGAACATCATCGTCAGGCCGAGCGGCGCGACGAGCAGGCCCGCGACGACCATCGACTGGCCGAGGCCGTATCCGGTGGACTTCGGCAGCTGGAGCAGCTGCGGCAGGACGAGCGAGACGACGTAGAAGGAGACGCCGACCATGATCGAGGCGAGGTTGGTCAGCAGGACCTCGCGGCGGGCGGTGGTGCGCAGGTCGACGAGGGGCGCCTTGACGCGCAGCTCCAGCAGGCCCCACAGCAGGAGCACGACGACGGCCGCGCCGAACAGGCCGAGCGTGGTGCCGGAGGACCAGCCCCAGTCGCTGCCCTTGGTGACCGGCAGGAGCAGCAGGACCAGACCCGCGGACAGACCGAGCGCGCCGGGCAGGTCGAAGGAGCCGGGGGCGCGCATCGGGGACTCGGGGACGACGAACAGGGTGAGGGCGATGGCGAGCGCGCCGAGCGCGGCGGCGCCGTAGAACAGGGCGTGCCAGTTCGCGTGCTGGGCGACCAGGGCCGCGGCGGGCAGCGCGAGGCCGCCGCCGACGCCGATCGAGGAGCTCATCAGGGCCATCGCCGAGCCGAGCCGTTCGCGCGGCAGCATGTCGCGCATCAGGCCGATGCCGAGCGGGATCGCGCCCATCGCGAAGCCCTGGAGCGTACGGCCCACGATCATCGTGAGCAGCTGGCTGGTGACCGCGCTGATCAGTGCTCCGACCACCATCACCGCGAGGCTGGATATGAGCATGCGCCGTTTGCCGTACAGGTCGCCGAGGCGGCCCATGATCGGGGTGGCCACGGCGCCGGACAGCAGCGTCGAGGTGAGGACCCAGGTGGCGTTGCTGGGCGAGGTGGCCAGCAGCTGCGGCAGGTCCTTGATGACGGGGACGAGCAGGGTCTGCATCACCGCGACCACGATGCCCGCGAAGGCGAGCACCGGGACCACGGTCCCGCGCGCGCTCCGGTCGGGCTGGTCGTTCGTGTGCGTCATGGACTGAGGCCTCCGGGCCGGAAGTGGTCAAGTGGTCGGTGAACCGCGCGGGGTGGGTCTTCGGACAACCTCGTATGCACGGGCAACTATTCCGTCCCTTCGGCTCCCTAACAAATCCTTGACCCTCTCATGGTGATGTGATGCGGCGTCAGGAGGTCGACGAGGGTCGCCGTGAGGCTGGCTTCTTTGTAGAACAGGTTCTACTCTGACGGGCCATGAAGGCATATGTGGCCGGGGTCGGTATGACCAGGTTCGAGAAGCCCGAGACCCGTGCGTGGCAGTACTGGGACATGGCGCGGGAAGCAGGCGGCGCCGCCCTCGCCGACGCCGGTGTCACCTACGCAGAAGTGGAACAGGTTCCCGTCGGCTACTGCTTCCAGCCCTCCACCGCCGGCCAGCGCGCCGCCTACGAACTCGGCCTGACCGGCGTACCCGTCTACAACCTGAACAACAACTGCGCCACCGGCGCCACCGCGCTGATGCTGGCCCGCCAATTGGTCGAGGGCGGCGGCTGCGACTGCGTGCTGGCACTCGGCTTCGAGAAGATGCGACGGGGCGCGCTCGGCACCGGCGCCGACGGCGCGGACTTCGGCACCTCCCCGGTCGCCCGGCACTACGGCGTGCTGGCCGCCCGGCACGGCGTCGAGGCGACCCCGCCGACCGCGCAGATCTTCGGCGCCGCGGCCCGCGAGCACATGGACCGGTACGGCACGACCGAGGCGCAGCTCGCCGCCGTCGCCGCCAAGAACCACCGGCATTCGGCGCACAATCCGTACGCCCAGTTCCGGGACGTGTACGACGTCGCCGACGTGCTCGCCTCCCGCACCGTGCACCGGCCGCTCACCAAGCTCCAGTGCTCGCCGACCTCGGACGGCGCGGCGGCGCTGGTGGTGGTGTCCGAGCGGTTCGCCGAGCGGCACGGGTCGGCCGGGCTGGTCGAGATCGCCGGGCAGGCCATGACCACCGACACCGAGGAGTCCTTCGCCTCCGGCTCCAGCATCGACGTCGTCGGACAGCCGATGTCACGGGCGGCGGCCCGGCAGGCGTACGAGCGGGCCGGGCTCGGCATCGAGGACGTCGACGTGGTGGAACTGCACGACTGTTTCTCCATCAACGAACTGCTGACCTACGAAGCGCTCGGCATGTGCGGACCGGGCGAGTCCGGCAAGCTCGTCGAGTCCGGGGCGACCACATACGGCGGGCGGTGGGTGGTCAACCCGTCCGGCGGGCTGATCTCCAAGGGGCACCCGCTGGGCGCCACCGGCCTCGCCCAGGTCGCCGAGCTGGTGTGGCAGCTGCGCGGCCGGGCGGGGGAGCGGCAGGTGGCCGGGGCGCGGGTCGGCCTGGCCCACAACATCGGCCTGGGCGGCGCCGCGGTGGTGACCGTCGTACGCGCGGTCTAGTACCGACGGCTGTACACCCCCCGTACGGGCGGTTCAGGACCGTCGGCCGTACGGGGGACGATGTAGGTCGGCCGGCCCACGCGTACGTGGGCCGAAATCCCGATGCAAGGACCGTAACCGGCTTGAGAACATGACAGCCATGCTCGAAGCCGCCGACACCGCCCCGATACGCAGCCGGACCGCGCCCCCCACCTGGCTGGTGGTCGCCCTCGCCTGCGCCGGACAGTTCCTCGTCGTGCTGGACGTGTCCGTGGTCAACGTGGCCCTGCCGTCCATGCGCACCGACCTCGGGCTGAGCGGATCGGGACTCCAATGGGTCGTGAACGCGTACGCGATCGCCTTCGCCGGTTTCATGCTGCTCGGCGGGCGGGCCGGCGACCTGTACGGGCGCAAGCGGATGTTCCTCGTCGGGCTCGGGCTGTTCACGCTGGCCTCGCTGGGCGGCGGGCTCGCCCAGGAAGGCTGGCAACTGCTGCTCGCGCGCGCCGTGCAGGGGCTGGGCGCGGCCGTGCTCGCGCCCTCGACGCTGACCCTGCTGACCGCGGCCGTCCCGGAAGGCCCCGCCCGGGCACGGGCCGTCGCCACCTGGACCGCGGTGGGCGCCGGCGGTGGCGCCGCGGGCGGCCTGGTCGGCGGGGTGCTGGTCGACGTGCTGTCCTGGCGCTGGGTGCTGCTCATCAACGTGCCTGTCGGCGCCGTCGTGCTGGCGGGCTCCGTGGCCTGGCTCGCGGAGAGCCGGGCGGGGCAGCGGCGGCGGCTCGACCTGCCGGGCGCGCTGCTGGTCACGGCGGGCCTCGCGACGCTCGCGTACGGGATCGTGCAGACCGAGGCCGAGGGCTGGACGGCCGCGGCCACGCTGCTGCCGCTGGCCGCCGGACTCGCGCTGCTCGGGCTGTTCCTGCTGGTCGAGGCGCGGGCGACCGCCCCGCTCATGCCGCTGCGGCTGCTGCGGCAGCGGGCCGTGGCCTCGGCGAACGCGGCGATGCTCGTGTCCGGTTCGGCGATGTTCTCCATGTGGTACTTCATGACCCTGTACGCGCAGAACGTGCTCGGTTACTCGCCGCTGGAGGCCGGGCTCGCGCTGGTGCCCAGCTCGCTGGCCGTGGTGGCCGGCTCGAAGCTCGCGCCGCGCTTCATGCCCGTGCTCGGGCCGCGGAACGTGGCGGCGGCGGGAACGCTGGTGGCCGCGGCCGGGTTCGGCTGGCAGTCGGCGATGACCCCGCACGGGGCCTACGCGACGGAGATCATGCTGCCCGGCGTCCTGATGATGCTCGGCGCCGGCCTCGCCGCGACCCCGCTCGCCTCGCTGGCCACCTCGGGGGCGGCGCCGGGCGAGGCCGGACTGGTCTCCGGCCTGATCAACACCTCACGCACGATGGGCGGTTCGCTGGGGCTCGCCGTCATGTCGACGATCGCGGCGGCCCGCACCGCCGGCTCCCCGACCCCGGCGGCCCTCACCGACGGCTACGCCCTGGCCTTCCGCGTGAGCACCCTGATGCTCCTCGCGGCCGCAATCCTGATGCTCCTGTGGCTCCCCCACAGGACTACGCCGCGAGCCTGAC
This sequence comes from Streptomyces diversicolor, assembly GCF_057537855.1. Classification (NCBI taxonomy): domain Bacteria; kingdom Bacillati; phylum Actinomycetota; class Actinomycetes; order Kitasatosporales; family Streptomycetaceae; genus Streptomyces; species Streptomyces diversicolor. The sequence goes on along the minus strand of NZ_BAAJXA010000057.1, from coordinate 3,190 downwards.
ACCGCTGTGCCTCCCGGCGGAGTACGGCCCTGGTCTGACGCTGCTGGGGCTCTCCCCGCAGGGGTACGCCGCGAGTCTGACACCGCTGTGGCTCTCCCGGCGTAGTACGACCCGTTTCGCTGGGGGCTGTTGCGATCCGTGAGGGGGCAGTATGGAATGAACAGCGGAACGCGCCGGTCGGCGCGGGGGTGTCCGGCGGTCGGGGCGACCCCGGCGGGCACCGGATGCCGAAACCGTGACGTCTGGGAGAAACCATGGCCGCGAAGCCGCCCGTGCCCCCCTTCACCCGGGAGAGCGCGACCGAGAAGGTCCGCCTTGCCGAGGACGCGTGGAACACCCGGGACCCCGAGCGGGTGGCCCTCGCCTACACGGCCGACAGCCGCTGGCGCAATCGCGGTGAGTTCGTCAACGGCCGCGAAGAGATCGTCGCCTTCCTCACCCGCAAGTGGACCAGGGAGCAGGACTACCGGCTCATCAAGGAACTGTGGGCCTTCGACGGCAACCGCATCGCCGTGCGCTTCGCCTACGAATGCCACGACGACACGGGCAACTGGTACCGCTCCTACGGCAACGAGAACTGGGAGTTCGACGACGAGGGCCTGATGCGGGTCCGCCTGGCCTCCATCAACGACCTCCCCATCAAGGAGGAGGACCGCAAGTACCACTGGCCCCTCGGCCGCCGCCCCGACGACCACCCGAGCCTGACCGACCTGGGCCTGTAGACCCATTTCTGTCGTTCTCCCGTACGGTACGCCCGCGCCTCGAAGAGGCGCGGGGCTGTGTTGATATGCGGCTCCGCCGCGCGGGCGCGACCGGCCACGACGGCGCGGCAGCCGTGCGATGGCGTGGTACGCCGGACCGCGGAGCGCAACGTCACAGCCAACCCTGGCGGCGAGCCTCGCGTACCGCCTCCATCCGGTTGCGGGTGCCCGTCTTGCCGATGGCCGCGGACAGATAGTTACGGACCGTCGACTCCGACAGATGGAGCTTCGCCGCGATGTCGGCGACCGTCGCCCCGTCCACCGCCGCCTTCAGGACCTCGCACTCCCGGCCGGTCAGCGGATTCGGCCCGGCGCTCAGCGCGGCGGCGGCCAGCACCGGGTCCACCACGGTCTCCCCGGTGAGCACCCGCCGGATCGCCACCGCCAGTTCCTCCACCGGCCCGTCCTTGACGAGGAACCCGGCCGCCCCGGCCTCCATCGCCCGGCGCAGATAGCCTGGCCGGCCGAACGTGGTCAGGATCAGCACCCGGCAGTCGGGCGCCTGCGCACGCAACTCGGCCGCCGCGTCCAGCCCGCTCATGCCCGGCAGTTCGATGTCCAGCAGCGCCACGTCCGGCCGGTGCAGCAGTACGGCGTCCACGATCGCGTCGCCCGCCGAGACCTGGGCCACCACCTCGATGTCGTTCTCCATGCCGAGCAGCAGGGCCAGAGCGCCACGCATCATGCCCTGGTCCTCGGCGAGCAGGACGCGGATGTTCGTCACGGCGCAAGCGTAGCCAATGCCGCCGTATCAAAGGCTCGGCCTTGTACGGTGCGGCGGGATTCAACGGCCCCGGGAAGCGCACCGAAAAACCGCCTCGGTATTTCCGGCAATTGTTCGGCATTTCGCTGCCGAATAGGTGAGGCATTTCGATCGAACGGCATTCGGCATGCCGACCGGATCGTATCGCCCGGCGGCGGGGCGGGTGCCCGGGACAGCGGCACCTCGGGGAGCGACGACATGAGCCGGCCGGTCAGCTCGCCCTGGGCGCCATGACCAGCTCGCTTGCCGCCCATTCTCGTTGTCCTACCGGGAGTTCGGCGGTGACCGTGAAGCCGCCGCGCGGCGACGGGCCGGCCCGCAGCGCGCCGCCCGCCGCCGCCAGGCGCTCGGTCAGCCCCGTCAGCCCGGTACCGCCGACGCCCTCCGAGGGCACGTCGATATCAGTGCCGGTGCCGTTGTCCGTGACCGTGAGCCGTACCCGCTCCGCGGCGGAGTCGACGGCGATCTCGCAGCGGTTCGCGCCGCTGTGCCGTACGACGTTGGTGACCGCCTCGCGGACCACCCAGCCCAGCAGGGCCTCCGTCTGCGGGTCGAGCGGCGTGCCGGACTGCCGCACCACCGGGTCCACCCCCGCCGCGGACAGCGCCGAGCGGGCCCGGGACAGCTCGGCTGCCAGGCTGCCCTCCCGATAGCCGGTCACCGCCTCACGGATCTCCGTCAGCGCCTGCCGGCCCACGGACTCGATGTCGCCGACCTGCGAGAGCGCCGCGTCCAGGTCACGCGGGGCCAGCCTGCGGGCCGCCTCCGACTTCACCACGATCACCGACAGGGTGTGCCCGAGCAGATCGTGCAGATCGCGGGAGAAGCGCAGCCGCTCCTTCTCCACGGCACGGCGGGCCAACTCCTCCCGGGCGGCGCGCAGTTCCCGCACCGCCTCGGACAGGGAGAGGATCGCGGCCGTCACCATCGTGGACAGGAACGTGCCGTAGGCGATGGTCACGGCGTCCGACCCGCCGCGCAGCCAGGACACCACGCCCGCGTACCCGGACAGCAGCAGCCCCACCCGGCCGAGCCACGGACCGCGCAGGGCCGCGCCCGTCGCCAGGCCGAGCAACGGGAAGAACATCAGCCAGCTGCCCCCGTACCCGATGGCCAGGACGCTGGTCACCACGGCCATCAGACCCAGGGCGACCCGGGTGGCCGGCTCCTGCCGCTTCGCCCGGTCGAAGGAGCGGAAGGACACGTACACGTAGAGGGAGTTGAAGGTGAGCAGGCCAAGGCCGCCGATCCACGGGTTGGGGGTCCGGCCCTGCAACAGGTTGGACAGGGAGCCCATCCCCATCAGCAGCCAGGGCAGCAGCGCGAAGCCGGTGGGCGGCGGCCCCGGATGCCCCTTCCCGGGCTCCGCCCGCTGTCCGGCCTGAAAACGCCCCATGTCCGCCCGCCACTGGGCACGCGCCGCCCGCCGGCAGCCCACCTGGCGCGCCACACCCCGCCACCACGTCATGCTCTCGCCCCGATCCACGGCCGTCCCTGTGTCACCCCACGACGCTACGCACCGGCCCCCACCCCAGCCAGAGCCGCATGTACAAACCCAACCATGACAAATGTCCCACCCCCACGCGCCAAGGTCCCCGACGGCACCAGCGCCCCCAAAGGAGCACGAGGAACTGCGCGACCAGCCACGACAACGCGGCAGCCGGCC
>NZ_BAAJXA010000056.1:0-59574 GCF_057537855.1 Streptomyces diversicolor | reverse complement strand
CGGGGCGGTCGGGTGTGGGTGGGTTCCGACGTTGTGTCGGGAAGATGTTGCCCCTGATGGGGTCGGTGTGGTCACATGGTAGCCAGCTCGTAGTTAGGTGTACCTAAGTACCCGGTAGTGCCTGGCTGCGTCCGCCCCCGTTCGTCAGGAGGCGTCCATGTCGGCCCCGGAACCCACGGCGCCACCGCGGGAGCACCCCCCGGCACCGCCACGCGAGCCAGCCCCGGTCCCGATGCGCGACCTGCTGGCCGCATGCGCCGCAGCGGCGATCATCTCCCACCCGCCCCACCACCCCGAGCACCACAACACCCCCCAGGGCAGCGCCAGATAGGGGCGCCCGGGGGGACGCCAGGTCAGGGCGGGTCCCTCAGGCGGTGAGGGTCGTGAGGTCGGTGGTCTGCCAGCGTTCTCCGAGCCCGGCCAGGGTCACATGCCGTACCTCGTCCGTCGTGTCCCCGACGGCCCGGTGGATCACGATCTGCAACCGGTCCTCGGTCAGCTCCTCGACCTTGCCCTCGCCCCACTCCACGACGACCACCGATTCGGGCAGCGAGACATCGAGGTCGAGGTCCTCCATCTCGTCCAGGCCGCCGGACAGCCGGTAGGCGTCGACGTGGACGAGCGGCGCGCCGTCGCCCAGCGACGGGTGCACCCGGGCGATCACGAACGTCGGCGAGGTGACCGCCCCCCGCACGCCGAGCCCCTCGCCGAGACCACGGGCGAGCGTCGTCTTGCCCGCGCCCAGCTCCCCGCTGAGCATCACCAGATCGCCGGCCCGCAGCAGCTTGGCCAGCCTGCGGCCCAACTCCCTCATCTGCTCGGGAGAGTTGACGGTGATCTCTACGGCACGGGGGTCAGCCGGGTCGTGCGGCGCTGCTGGTGCTTCCATAGCCACTTACGGTAGCCCCTGCCGGCACGGCTCCCACGCGGGTGAGCAGGTCGGCGAGCCGGTCGGTCACCACTTCGGGGTGCTCCAGCATCACCAGGTGCCCCGCGTCCGGTACCAGCACCAGTTCCGCGTCCGGAAGCAGGTCGGCGATGGCCTCGCTGTGCTCGCTGGGCGTGATCAGATCCCGCACCCCGGCCAGCACCAGCACCGGCATGTCCTTGAAGTAGTCGAGCGCTTCGGTCTTGTCGTGGTCGGTGAAGGCCGGGTAGAACTCGGCGACCACGTCGATCGGGGTGGACTCGATCATCCGCTCGGCGAACCGCTCGACCGCCGGATCGACGTCCCGCGACGCGAACGAGTACCGCTTGATGATCCCGGCGAACAGATCGGCCGTGGCCCTGCGCCCCTTCTCCACCAGCGCCGCCTGCTGCCCGAGCGCCTTCAGCACGCCCGGCAGGACCCGGCGCACCGCGTTCACGCCCGCCAGCGGCAGCCCGAAGTTGACCTCGCCGAGCCGCCCGGACGACGTACCGACCAGCGCGGTGGCCACCACCCGGTCGCGGATCAGTTCCGGGTACTGGGCGGCCAGCGCCATCACCGTCATGCCGCCCATGGAGTGTCCGACCAGCACCATCGGCCCCTCCGGCACGGCCGCGTCCATGACCGCCTTCAGGTCGCGGCCGAGCTGGTCGATGGTCAGCGGCACATCGTCCCGCAGCTGTGCCATGCCGCGCCCGGACCGGCCGTGGCTGCGCTGGTCCCAGTACACGGTCCGCACGACGCCCCGCAGCGCCGCCCGCTGGAAGTGCCAGGAGTCCTGGCTGAGGCAGTAGCCGTGGCTGAAGACGACGGTGACCGGCACGGGCGCCTTGCGGCCGAAGAGGCGGCGCCGCCGGGGCGCCGGGCCGCCCTCGGGTTCGACCTCGTCGACCTCGAAGTACAGCTCCGTGCCGTCGTCGGCGTACGCCTTGCCCGGGGTGCCGCGCAGCGCGCCGTACGGTCCCGTCGAGTCCAGCGCGAGCCGTGCCTTGCGGCGCACCCCGCGGCCCACGGTCATCCGCTCGATCGCGACGCCGGCCGCCGCGCCCGCGGCCAGCACGCCTATCGCGGCGCCCGCGAGGCCGGTCGCCCTGCGCCAGCCGCCGGCCTCCTGCGCGGCGGAGGCGACGGCCGCCGCGACGGCCTTCGCGCTGCTCTCGCTCACGTACCGCTCCTCTTCGCCGTAATTCGCCGTAACTTCGTCGTTGTTCGCCGTATCGCCGTATCGCCGTCTTCGCCGTACCGCACAGTTCGCTGGTGGGTACCGCGGGTCCGCGTGCCGCCGGCACGGGCGTCACCGGGCCGGGTTCACCGGTAGGGGCGTGACCCGGCTCCCTGTGCGGACTACCCGTCCCGGTCCTCGTTCACGTAGACGCGCGGGACGCGGGATCCGATGCGCGTGACGATCTCGTACGCGATGGTGCCGGCGGCCTGCGCCCAGTCCTCGGCGGTGGGCTCACCGCGGTCGCCGGGCCCGAACAGGACCGCCTCGGCGCCGGCCTCGGGCCGGTCGCCGCCGAGGTCGACCACGAACTGGTCCATCGCGACCCGCCCGGCGATGGTCCGCCACTTGCCGCCGACCAGCACCGGACCGCTGCCGGAGGCGTGCCGCGGGACGCCGTCCGCGTAGCCGACGGGCACCAGGCCGAGCGTCGTCTCGCCCGGAGTGACGTAGTGGTGGCCGTAGCTGATGCCGTGCCCGCCCGGCACGTGCTTGACCAGCGCCAGCGACGCCGCCAGCGTCATCACCGGACGCAGCCCGAAGTCGGCGGGGGTGCCGATCTCCGGGCCGGGCGAGATGCCGTAGACCGCGATCCCGGTGCGCACCAGGTCGAAGTGGGCCTCGGGGAGGGTGAGGGTGGCCGGCGAGTTGGCCATGTGCCGCACCTCGGAGCGCACGCCCCGGTCCTCGGCGTACGCCGTCATCTCCCGGAAGCGGGTGAGCTGGGCGGCGATGGACGGATGGCCGGGCTCGTCGGCGCAGGCGAAGTGCGACCAGAGCCCGGTGATCCGGATCAGCCCGTCCGCCTCGGCGCGCAGGGCGGCGCCCACCAGGTCGGCCCAGTCGGCGGGCTGGCAGCCGTTGCGGCCGAGGCCGGTGTCCGCCTTGAGCTGCACCCGCGCGGGCCGGCCCGCCTCGCGCGCCGCCGCCGTGACCTCGCGCAGCGCCCACATCCCGCTGACCGACACGTCGATGTCGGCCTCGATCGCCTGCCGCCAGGGGCCGCCGGGGGTCCACAGCCAGCACATGACACGCCCCGGCAGCCCGGCCGCGCGCAGTTCCAGGGCCTCCTCGGGGGTGGCCGTGCCGAGCCAGGTCGCGCCCGCGTCGAGGGCCGCCCGCGCGCACGGCACCGCCCCGTGGCCGTACGCGTCGGACTTGACGACGGCCATCAGGGCGGCGCCCGGTGCGAGGGCGCGCAGGGCGCGCACATTGGACCGCAGTGCGGCCAGATCGATCTCGGCACGGGCTCGCAGGGGCGCCGTCGGCAGGAGTGCTGTGTCTTTCATCGCGCCCCCAGTGTCTCAGAGGCGACCGGTGGTACCGGGGCACGGCCCCGCGCTCACCCACCCCCGCGCGCCCCACAAACCGTCACGCGCCCCCGCACGACCACCGTTCCCGACCGGCTCCGGCCCTGGCCGCCCCAGGCGAACGACGGCCACTACGCCGGCCGGCGGACGACATCCGAAAGCCGGGCCCGCTCCGCGCACGCGCCGGCCGGCGGGCCATGGCGGGGTGTGCGCGGGGTGCGTACTCACCGGGTGGCACAGGGCGTGTGGGCCGGCGCGAGTGCGCCGCTGATGGGGCGGGCGAGGGACATCACGAGTGCGGCGGGACGCGCGCGGACGAGGCCCGGTTGCGGAGCCGGCCGGCAGGCCGCGGCAAGCGCCCCCGCACCATCGCGCGCCCCACGGGCGCCACCCGCCGCGAACAGACCCGGCTGCCCCCTGCACCCTCCCCACGCCCGGCCCACACCCCCGCCCACACGACCCCCGACCCCGCCCTACCGGCCAGGACCGTCAGCGGCCTCCGCTCGGACGTCGCGCCATGCTCGCGCGACCGCCCCCGCCAGATCGTGGGCCCCCGTCGGTGCGCCGTCCGCCGCGAAGCGGCCCGCCAGTCCGTGCAGATACGCGGCCACGCTGCCCGCGTCCCGGGGGGTCAGGCCCGAGGCCAGCAGGGATCCCGCGAGGCCGGACAGCACGTCTCCGCTGCCCGCGGTGGCCAGCCACGCCGTCCCCGTCGCGTTGACGCGTACGGTCCCGCCGTCCGGGTTGGCGACCAGCGTGGTCGAGCCCTTGAGCAGAACGGTGGCGCGGTACCGCGCCGCCAACTCGCGCACCGCCGGCAGCCGCGCCCCCTCGACCTCCTCGCGGTCCACGCCCAGCAGCGCCGCGGCCTCTCCGGCGTGCGGGGTCATCAGGGTCGGCGCCGTGCGGGCCCGTACCGCGTCCCGGTCGGCCAGCCGCAGCCCGTCCGCGTCGATGAGCACCGGCACCTCGGCCCCGACCACCTCAGCGACGGTCCCGGCGTCGTCCCCGGCGCCCGGCCCGGTGACCCATGCCTGCACCCGTCCCGCCTTGTGCGGGCCACGGTCGGAGACCAGGGTCTCGGGGAAACGGGCGATGACGGCGTCCCCGGCGGGCCCGACGTACCGCACGGCCCCGGCCCCGCCGCGCAGCGCGCCCGACACGGCGAGCACGGCGGCCCCCGGATACCGCGCCGACCCGGCCGCGATCCCGACGACCCCGCGCCGGTACTTGTCGCTCTCCGCCCCGGGCACCGGCAGCAGCCGGGCCACGTCCGCGTGTTGCAGGGCCTCAAGGTCCGGCTCGGCGGGCAGGTCGAGCCCGATGTCGACGAGCCGCACGGTACCCGCGTGCTCCCGGGCCGGGTCGATCAGCAGTCCGGGCTTGTGCGTCCCGAAGGTCACGGTGAGGTCGGCGCGGACGGCGGCCCCCAGCACCTGCCCGGTGTCCGCCTCGACCCCGCTCGGCAGGTCGACGGCGACGACGGCGGCGCGGGACCGTTCGGCGGCGGCGGCCAGGGCCGCGGCCTCGGGCCGCAGCCCGCCCCGCCCGCCGATCCCGACGATGCCGTCGACGACGAGGTCGGCCCGGTCGATCGCCGCCTCGCCGCCGCCGGGCGCGGCGACGCCGCCGCCCGCGCGGCGCAGCGCGGCCAGCCCCGCGGGATGGGTGCGGTCGGCCGCGAGCAGCACGGCCGTCACCCCCGCCCCCCGGCGCGCGAGCCGCGCCCCGGCGTACAGGGCGTCACCTCCGTTGTCCCCGCTGCCCACCAGCAGTACGACCCGGCTGCCGTATACGCGTCCGAGCAACTGGGCGCAGGCGGCCGCCAGTCCGGCGGCGGCCCGCTGCATGAGCGCCCCCTCCGGCAGCCGTGCCATGAGATCACGCTCGGCGGCCCGCACCGTCTCCACGCTGTACGCAGTACGCATGGGTCCGAGTCTGCCCCGGATGCCCCCGCGCCCGCACCCGCGCCCCCGTCGGTCGGCGGATCGTCAGCCCTCCGCGATCACCACCGCGGACGCCACGCCCGCGTCGTGGCTGAGGGAGACGTGCCAGGACTTCACGCCGAGCTGGGCGGCCCGGGCCGCGACCGTGCCCGTCACCCGCAGCCGGGGCTGCCCGCTGTCCTCGACGTACACCTCGGCGTCCGTCCAGTGCAGGCCGGGCGGGCCGCCGAGCGCCTTGGCCAGGGCCTCCTTGGCGGCGAAGCGTACGGCGAGGGAGGCCGCGCCCCGGCGCTCGCCGCTCGGCAGCAGCAACTCGCTGTCCAGGAAGAGCCGGCCGACCAGTCCGGGCGTCCGTTGCAGCGACGCCTCGAACCGGTCGATCTCGGCCACGTCGATACCGACCCCGATGATGCTCATGCCCAGCACCCTACGGCGAACAGCCCCCCATGACGGCGGCTCAGGACGCCGACTCGGGACGGCAGATCGGCGCGACGGCTCAGAACACCGGCCCGGAGCGGCCGAACGGGACGACGGCTCACGACACCGCACGACCGAGCCCTCACACCAGCGGCAACACGGCACCGCACAGGCAAGCCGTCGCGCCGGCGGTGCCCGCCGGACGGGCGCGGCCCGCCGGAGCGCCGCGCGGCGCAGGGGCCCCGCTACTCCACCGTCACCGACTTCGCCAGGTTGCGCGGCTGGTCCACCTCGTTGCCGCGGGCGGTGGCGAGTTCGCAGGCGAACACCTGGAGCGGGACGGTCGCCACCATCGGCTGGAGCAGGGCCGGGGTCGCCGGGATGCGGATCAGATGGTCGGCGTACGGGGCCACCGCCTCGTCGCCCTCCTCCGCGATCACGATCGTCCGTGCGCCCCTCGCCCGGATCTCCTGGATGTTGGACACGATCTTGTCGTGCAGCGCCGATCGCGCCTGCGGCGACGGCACGACGACCACCACCGGCAGGTCCTCCTCGATCAGCGCGATCGGCCCGTGCTTCAACTCCCCGGCCGCGAAGCCCTCGGCGTGCATGTACGCCAGTTCCTTCAGCTTCAGCGCGCCCTCCAGCGCCACCGGATACCCCACGTGCCGCCCCAGGAAGAGCACCGTGTTCTTGGCGGCGAGGGTGCGCGCCAGCGCCCGCACCGGCTCCATCGTCTCCAGGACCCGCTCGACCGACCCGGCGATCCGCGACAGGTCCCGGATGACCGCCCCGATCTCGTCACCCCACTTGGTGCCCCGCACCTGGGCCAGATACAGCGCCACCAGATAGCAGGCCACCAACTGCGTGAGGAACGCCTTGGTCGAGGCGACCGCGACCTCGGGCCCGGCGTGCGTGTACAGCACCGCGTCCGACTCGCGCGGAATCGTCGACCCGTTGGTGTTGCAGATCGCCAGCACCTTGGACCCCTGCTCGCGGGCGTGCCGCAGCGCCATCAGGGTGTCCATGGTCTCACCGGACTGGGAGACCGCGATGACCAGCGTCCGGTGGTCGAGGATCGGGTCCCGGTAACGGAACTCGCTGGCCAGCTCCACCTCGCACGGGATGCGCGTCCAGTGCTCGATGGCGTACTTGGCGATCAGACCCGCGTGGAAGGCCGTACCGCACGCGACGATGACGACCTTGTCCACCTCGCGCAGTTCACCCGCGTCGATCCGGACCTCGTCCAGGCTCAGCGAGCCGGCCGCGTCGATGCGGCCCAGCAGCGTATCGGCGACCGCCTTGGGCTGCTCGGCGATCTCCTTGAGCATGAAGTAGTCATAACCCCCCTTTTCCGCGGCCGACGCGTCCCAGTCCACGTGGTACGGCCTGACCTCCGCCGGACGGCCGTCGAAGCCCGTCACCGTGACACCGTCCCGGCGCAGTTCCACCAGCTGGTCCTGACCCAGCTCGATCGCCGACCGCGTGTGGGCGATGAACGCGGCGACGTCCGAGGCGAGAAAGGCCTCGCCCTCTCCAACGCCCACCACGAGCGGCGAGTTCCGCCGCGCGCCGACCACCACGTCTGGCTCGTCCGCGTGCACCGCCACCAGGGTGAACGCGCCCTGAAGCCGCCGGCACACCAGCCGCATCGCCTCGGCGAGGTCGGCGGTCACGGAGAACTCCTCGGCCAGCAGGTGCGCGACCACCTCGGTGTCGGTCTCGGACGCGAGGTCATGGCCGCGCTCGGTCAACTCGGCGCGCAGCACCGCGAAGTTCTCGATGATCCCGTTGTGCACCACGGCGACCCGCCCCGCGTTGTCCAGGTGCGGATGCGCGTTGGCGTCCGTGGGCGCCCCGTGGGTGGCCCACCGGGTGTGTCCGATGCCCGTGGTCCCCGCCGGCAGCGGCCGTTCGACCAGCTCCTTCTCCAGGTTGACGAGTTTCCCGGCCCGCTTCGCGGCGGCGAGCCCGCCGTCCGCGGGCACGGCGACGCCCGCCGAGTCGTACCCCCGGTACTCCAGCCGTTTCAACCCGGCCATGACGACGTCGAGCGCCGACTGGGCCCCCACATATCCCACAATTCCGCACATGGGCCGCAGCCTACGGGCCGAAGCCCGCGCAAAACCGGCACCGCGTGCCCGAAATCGGAAATTGCCACCGTCGTACGACCACCCGTCATCGCGCGCCGCTCCCTCGCGTGACCCATCCCACCCGCCGTCCCGTTCGAACTCCGTTAACAATGGACTGTGATCTCTCCGGTCTCCCCGATGCCCCGGAGCGCCCACCGGCACCGGCCGGAGGCGACTCCCTACGTCGACCTCACCCGAGCCGAGTGGAGCGCGCTGCGCGACAAGACGCCGCTGCCGCTCACCGCCGAGGAGGTCGAAAAGCTGCGCGGCCTCGGCGACGTCATCGACCTCGACGAGGTGCGCGACATCTACCTCCCGCTGTCCCGGCTGCTCAATCTGTACGTCGGTGCCACGGACGGGCTCAGAAGCGCCCTGAACACCTTCCTGGGCGAACAGGGCTCGCAGTCCGGCACGCCGTTCGTCATAGGCGTCGCCGGTTCCGTGGCGGTGGGCAAGTCCACCGTCGCCCGCCTCCTTCAGGCGCTGCTGTCCCGCTGGCCGGAACACCCTCGGGTCGAACTGGTCACCACGGACGGCTTTCTGCTCCCCACCAAGGAGTTGAAGGCGCGCGGCCTGATGTCCCGCAAAGGCTTCCCGGAGTCGTACGACCGCCGCGCCCTCATCCGGTTCGTCGCCGACATCAAGGCCGGCAAGGACGAGGTCACCGCCCCCGTCTACTCCCATCTGATCTACGACATCGTGCCCGGCGAGCGGCTCACCGTGCGCCGCCCGGACATCCTCATCGTCGAGGGCCTGAACGTCCTCCAGCAGGCCCTGCCCGGCACGGACGGCCGCACCCGGGTCGGCCTCGCCGACTACTTCGACTTCAGCGTGTACGTCGACGCCGGCGCGGAGGACATCGAGCGCTGGTACCTCAGCCGCTTCCGCAAGCTGCGCGCCACCGCCTTCCTCGACCCGTCCTCGTACTTCCGCACGTACACACAGGTGTCCGAGGAGGAGGCCCTGGACTACGCCCGCACGCTCTGGCGGACCATCAACAAGCCCAATCTGGTGGAGAACATCGCACCCACCCGCGGTCGCGCCACCCTCATCCTGCGCAAGGGCCCGGATCACAAGGTGCAGCGGCTGCGGCTGCGCAAACTGTGACCGCTACCCTGCCGCCATGCTTCACCTCCGGCTGATCGTCCCGTCCGGCACGACCGACGACGTCGTGCGCCTCATCGAGCGGACGGTCGGCGCCACGCACCTCGTGGTGCTGCCCGGCGCCGCCCGCAACCCCGTCGGGGACGTCGTCCTGTGCGACGTGGCCCGGGAGGCGGGCGACGAACTGCTCACCGCGCTGCGGGCGTCGGGCCTTGAGGAGACCGGCTCGATCGCCGTCGAGAACATCGACCTGTCCTTGTCCAAGCGGGCCGACAAGGCCGAGGAGGAGGCGCCCGGCGAGGGCGCGGACGCGGTGCTGTGGGAACACCTCGCCGAGGCGACCCACGAGGAGTCGACGCTCACCGTCACCTATGTGGCGTTCCTGGCCGTGGCCACGATGCTCGCCGCGTGCGGTGTGATGCTGGACAACGCGATCCTGATCGTCGGCGCGATGGCCGTCGGCCCGGAGTTCGGGCCGCTCGCGGGGATCTCGACGGCGCTCGTGCAGCGGGCGCCGCATCTGGTGTGGCGGTCGCTGTGGGCGCTGCTCGCCGGGTTCGCCGTCGCGATGGTGGTGACGGCCGGTTTCAGCGGGCTGATGGACGTGCTCGGGCTGTTCGAGAGGTCGATGGTGGAGGCGGCCCGGCCGAACACCGCGTTCATCTGGAAGCCGGACGCGATGTCGTTCGTGGTGGCGTTCCTGGCCGGCATCGCCGGCACCCTGTCCCTGACGTCCGCCAAGTCGGGCGCGCTGATCGGGGTGGCGATCTCCGTGACCACGGTACCGGCGGCCGCGAACGCCGCGGTGGCCTTCAGCTACACGGACTACTCACAGACCTGGGGCTCCGTCTGGCAACTGCTCGCCAACCTGGGCGGAATCGTCCTGGCGGGCACCCTCACCCTACTCACCCAAAAACTCCTGTGGTCAGCACAACGCCGCCGCCGCGCATCCCCCTGACCCAACACCCCACCCGGGCCCCCGCCCCGACAAACCGCCCGACCGAGCGCCCCGATCCACCACCTGGTCGCCCCCCACCAGGCTTCCGGCTCCGCCACCTTCCCGGCAACCTCCCGACCGACCCCGAGGCCACAAGGCCGGTTGCCTGCCCGGTCAGGCCCCGGCGGCCGTTTCGGACGGGCGCCGGGGGTAGCGCGAGCGGGGCGGCGCGGCCATCAGCCGAGCGCACCGCCTTCGAGGAAACCCCGGCACCAACACCACCGCGCCGACGAACCGCCCGACGACCGACCCACGCCGACCGCCCGCCGGACGGTCCAGCAAGTCCCCCGGCCGACCCCCCGCACAGACTCCGGCCGACCACCGGCCCGCGCCGAACCCACCCGCCCAGGCCACCGGCCGAGCCCACCGCATTCGACGGAACACCGGCACCGACACCACCGCGTCGGGAACCCGCGCGGCCGGGAGGTCGATGATCTGCTCGGTCAGGCCCCCGGCCAAGCCCCGGCGGGTCCCCGGCGGCCGTTTCGGACGGGCGCCGGGGGTAGCGCGAGCGGGGTGGCGCCGGACGTCGGGTGGGTGCGGTGGTGTCGGGGGTCAGCCCAGTGCTGACTTCACCGCGTCGGCGAGGCGGGCGGCGATCGAGCGGGCCTGGTCGATGTCGGCGGCCTCCACCATGACGCGTACCAGCGGCTCGGTGCCCGAGGGGCGCAGCAGTACCCGTCCGGCGGAGCCCAGCTCCCGCTCCGCCTCGGCGACCGCGGCGGCGAGGTCCGCGGAGGTCTTCACCCGGGACCTGTCCACGTCCGGCACGTTGATGAGGACCTGGGGCAGCCGCTCCATGACCGCCGCGAGCTCCCGCAGCGTACGGCCGGTCCCGGCGACCCGTGCGGCCAGCAGCAGCCCGGTCAGCGTGCCGTCGCCGGTGGTGGCGTGGTCGAGGACGATGACGTGCCCGGACTGCTCGCCGCCGAGGGCGTAGTCGTGCTCCTTCATCTCCTCAAGGACGTAGCGGTCGCCGACCGCGGTCTGCACGAGGCGGATGCCCTCGCGCTCCATGGCCAGCTTGAAGCCCAGATTCGACATCACGGTCGCGACGACGGTGTCGGAGCGCAGAGCGGAACGTTCCCGCATCGCCAGCGCGAGCACGGACAGGATCTGGTCGCCGTCGATCTCCTCGCCGGTGTGGTCCACGGCGAGGCAGCGGTCGGCGTCGCCGTCGTGCGCGATGCCGAGGTCGGCGCCGTGCTCCACGACGGCGGCCTTCAGCTGGTCGAGATGGGTGGAGCCGCAGCCGTCGTTGATGTTGAGCCCGTCCGGCTGGGCGCCGATGGTGACGACCTGCGCCCCGGCCCGGGAGAACGCCTCCGGAGAGACCCCGGCGGCGGCGCCGTGCGCCTCGTCAAGGACGATCTTCAGTCCGTCGAGCCGGTTCGGCAGCACGCCGAGGAGATGGGCGACGTACTGGTCGAACCCTTCGTCGTAGCTCCGCACCCGGCCCACGCCCGCGCCGGTGGGGCGGTCCCAGGGGGCGCCCGTGCGGTGCTCCTCGTAGACGCCCTCGATCCGGTCCTCCAGCTCGTCGGCGAGTTTGTGGCCGCCGCGGGCGAAGAACTTGATGCCGTTGTCGGGCATCGCGTTGTGGCTTGCGGAGAGCATGACACCGAGGTCGGCCCCGAGGGCGCCGGTCAGATACGCCACCGCGGGCGTCGGCAGCACACCGACCCGCAGCACGTCCACGCCCGCGCTGGCCAGCCCCGCGACCACCGCGGCCTCCAGGAACTCCCCGGACGCACGCGGGTCCCGCCCGACCACCGCCGTCGGCTTGTGGCCCGCGAAGCTGCCCGCCTCGGCCAGCACGTGCGCCGCCGCGACGGAGAGGCCGAGCGCCATCTCGGCCGTCAGATCCGCGTTGGCGACACCGCGCACGCCGTCCGTGCCGAAGAGTCGTCCCACTTGTCCTCCTGAGGAAGCGTCAGTTTCGAAGCCGTAGCGCATGCGACGGTTCGCTGCCGGGTCGGTGCGGCTCCGCATCCCAGGCATGCCTGCCTGGACACCCGATCACACAAGCCTTTGAGCGTCTTGTGCCGTTATACGCCCTTGGCCTGTGATATACGAACGCCCCGGCGGCACTGTGGCGTGCCGCCGGGGCGTTCGGAGTACGAGCGGGCAGCTGCGGTCAGCGCTTGCTGTACTGCGGAGCCTTGCGGGCCTTCTTCAGACCGGCCTTCTTGCGCTCGACCGCACGGTCGTCACGACGCAGGAAGCCGGCCTTCTTCAGCGGGCCGCGGTTGTTGTCGACGTCGGCCTCGTTCAGCGCGCGGGCGACACCGAGACGGAGCGCACCGGCCTGACCGGAGACACCGCCGCCCGCGATGCGGGCGATGACGTCGTAACGACCTTCCAGCTCCAGAACCTTGAACGGCTCGTTGACTTCCTGCTGGTGCACCTTGTTGGGGAAGTAGTCCTCAAGGGTGCGGCCGTTGATCTTCCACTTGCCGGAGCCGGGAACGATCCGGACCCGGGCGATGGCGTTCTTGCGGCGGCCCAGGCCGGCGGCCGGCTGGGGCTCGCCGAAGCGGGAGGCCAGGGACTCCGAGGTGTACTCGCCCTCGACGGGCGCCTCGGACTCGGTGGTGTAGCTGTCGATGTCAAGCTCTTCGAGCGGCTGCTCGGCAGTGGTCTCGGCCACGATTCTCCTCAGATTCTCTTCAGTCTTAGGGGGTGGCCGGACTTACTGCGCGACCTGGGTGATCTCGAACGGCACCGGCTGCTGCGCGCCGTGCGGGTGCTGGTCACCCTTGTAGACCTTCAGCTTCGAGAGCATCTGACGGCCCAGGGAGTTCTTGGGGAGCATGCCCTTGACGGCCTTCTCGATGGCCTTCTCGGGGTTCTTGTCCAGCAGCTCGTCGTAGCGGACGGAGCGCAGACCACCCGGGTAGCCGGAGTGGCGGTACGCCATCTTCTGGGTCCGCTTGTTACCGGAGAGGTGCACCTTGTCCGCGTTGATGATGATGACGAAGTCACCAGCGTCGACGTGGGGGGCGTAGATCGGCTTGTGCTTGCCCCGGAGGAGGGTGGCGGCGGTCGTGGCGAGACGGCCCAGGACGACGTCCTGAGCGTCGATGACGTGCCACTGACGCGTCACATCGCCGGGCTTGGGGCTGTACGTACGCACGGTTCGTAGCCTTCGCTATCTTCAGTGAGTGGTCCTGACAAGGTCACCGAAGACGATCACGACAGCCCTGACCGCACCGCGGTGACGCAAACCGCGTGCTGGTCGCTGGTCATCGGCCCGGTGGACCGGTGTAAGGGCCCGTCCCGTGAGAATGAGCAAGCCAATACACAACGAACATGCAGGATACCGGGGTGCCTCGGACGGGTCAAAACGAGTGGCCTCCGACACCTCCGGCGGCGAAGATGCGCCACCCTGCGCCGATAGGTCCCCTATCCGCCCCAACGGGGGCGCACCGGCAGCGCCGGTCCCCGTCTAGGATGCGCCCCATGAGCTATGGGCAGGGGGGACCCCAGTCCCAGTGGGATCCCTGGAAACCGCATTCTCAGCAGCAGCCCTGGAACAGCGGCGGCAGCCAGACCCCGGACTGGGCCGCCCTGGCGGAGGCATCGGAGACCCGGAACAAGCGCCGCAGACTGCTGTTCATCGGCGGCGGCGCGGTCGCCACCGTCGTGGTCGGCGCGGCCGTCGCCATGGCCGTGGTCTCGGCGAACGGCGACAACGGCGACAACGCCTCGGGGCAGCCCGCCGACCTGCCCGCGAGCGCTTCACTGCCCAGTGACTCCGCCGCGCCCGCGCCGTCCTTCGATCCGACCAGCGCGCCGCCGCCGCTGGACCCGAAGGACTTCATATCCAGCGCGCAGAAGGACACGGCGCCGCTCAGCGCCGAGACCCTTTTCCCCGGCACCCAGCTGACCATGGGCGAGACCGTCTACAAGAAGGGCGCCACCGCCGACACCAAGGACTGCGCCTCGGCCGCCGGCGGCACCCTGCCCAAGGTCCTCACCGGCAACGACTGCACGCGGCTGCTGCGGGTCAGCTACGTCAAGGACGGGGTCGCGGTCACCGTCGGCGTCGCCGTCTTCGAGACGGAGGCCCAGGCCGTCAAGGCGAAGGGCCAGACCGACAAGAAGAGCATCGTGAAGTCCCTCGCGGGCAAGGGCGTCGCGGCCTTCTGCGACTCGGCGGTCTGCCGCTCGACGACCAATTCCTACGGCCGTTACGCCTACTTCACCATCGCCGGTTTCACCGACGGCAAGGACGTGACGACCAAGGACACCAAGGTCTTCTCGACCGGTGACGACCTGGCGGAGTTCACCTTCCGGCAGATCCGCCGCCGCGGCGAGGCCCAGGCGTCGGCCGCGGCCGGCGAGTGACGCACGGCACCGGCCCGACACCTTGGACCTGGACAGACGTGCCCGCGTCGGGCTGATAGCGGCCGCGGCCGGCGCGGCCCTGCTGGCCCCGCTGGGCGTGTGGGCCTGGCCCGAGGGCGAGGGCGGGGCGCCCGGTCCCCGCCTCGTCCCCGCCGATCTGCGCGGGCGCGATGCCGCGGCGACACCCGCCGCGCGCCGCGTCTACGCGCTGCTGGCCGGGCTGGAGAACGCCGCCCGCCGCGGCCGTCCGAGCCGTACGGTGATCGGCCAGCACGTGGAGCTGCACAACGAGCGGTACAACGCGCGGTACGGCGACTACCGGGGCACCAAGCAGCCGGGCTACTACTACCGCAAGGCCCGCGACATCACCGGACGGCTGCCCGGCTTCGTCGAGCTCGACCTCGGCCCGGGCTACGACCGGCCCGGCTGGGCGGTGGGCGAGGCCCGCTCCTACTCGGCGGCCTGGCCGTCCTGCCGCCGCTCCTGGGGCTATGTGGAGGACGCCGTGGATCTCGCCGTCGGCGTGTGGGCGGGTCTGCCCCGGGCGGCCGACGGTTCCTACCGGCCCTCCGGCACGCACCGCGAGTGCTCCTCCGGCGCGGAGGTCTCCCTGCCGCACAACGGGGGCGGCCCGGCGGGCCTGGTCGGCTTCTCCTTCCACCAGCCCTATCCGGGCAGCCGGGTCAAGGGCTTCCAGCAGACGCTGCACCGCAACTCCCCCGGCGCTACGGACCCCGGCTGGTTCGGCCGGGTGGTCACCGAGGGCAGCGCCGAGCACCGGGCCCTGCTGCACGACCTCGCGTTTCTCGCGGACCACCTGGGCTATCTGGCCGGCCGCGGGGTGCCGGTGCTGCTGCGGCCGTACCACGAGATGAACACGGTCCCGGGCCACGGTTTCTGGTGGGCGGGGCAGGACCCGGCGGCGTTCCGCAGGCTGTGGCGGCTGACGTACGACTACCTCGTGCGCCGTCGCGGACTGCACAACCTGATCTTCGTCTGGTCGCCGAACTCCTGGGACGGGAGGTACGGGCGCGAGCCCGGCGCGTACTACCCCGGCGGCGGCTACGTCGACGTCGTGGGCGTCGACGACTACAGCGACACCCCGGCCAGGCCCTTCGGCACGGGCGCCTGGACCGAGGTCTGGTACCGCGGCCTTGAGGCGTACCGCAGGCCGCGGATCGTCGCCGAGTCCTTCCATGTACCGCTCAACGCGGCCCAGCCCCGGACCCTGGCCCGCACCCCGTGGGTGCTGTGGACCGTGTGGGGCCAGGCACTGACGTACGACAACGTCTCCGCGCCCCGGCGGAAGAACACCCCGGCGGATGTGCAGCGGACCTACGCGTCGGCGAGGGTGATCACGGGCGGGCGCGCGATCGCGGCACCGCACACCGCATAGGCCGAGGCCGTGCACGGCACACGAGACGGGACGCACACCAGACGCCACACCGTGAACGCCTGATGTCGCCTTCCTCACAACTGTTCCTTATCTCGTGCATATATGCGAGAGTGGATCCCCTGTTCGGTCAGTGGTTCGGAGCCCGGGGGGGCAGAGGCCCCGCTGACCGAGGCGCCAACGAAGGCGTTGAGGGGGGATGGCACCCAGAACCAGCCAGTCGTGGCGGTGCGTTCACGCGCGCCGTAACGGAGATCCGTCGCTGCCTCAACGCGCCACCGATCTCACGGGAAGTCCTGTTGACCTGTCATGACGTCGACTCTGGTAGAGGGTGACCCTTCGTTCTCGCGTCAAGGCGCGAAGCTCGCGAAGCGTACGGCCGCCTGGAAGCCGGGTGTCCTGCCGTTCCTGCTGCCCTTTGTCCTGCTGGTCTTCTTCGGCCTGTGGAGCTACCGGCCCAGCTCCTCCCTGCTGAGCTGGATCCTCACCGTCGTGTGGTCCCTGCCCGTGGCCGGTGTGCTGGTCGGCATCCAGGGCGCCCTGCTGATCCGCCGCCGGGTCCGCCGCAGCGACCGGATGACCCCGCCCGCCCCGGCCGACCAGGACTTCCTGATCGTCCTGTGCCCGACCATCGGCCGCCACGACACCTACCCGGCGCTGGAACGTTCCGTCCTGTCCTATGTCGAGCACCTGCCGGACTGGTTCCCGTACATGCGGGTCGACATCCTCACCGAGGAGGGCTGCGAGGCGGCCGAGAAGATCGACCGGCTCGCCGACTCCCACCCGCTGATCCGGGTCATCACCGTCCCGAAGGACTACGTCCCGGCCAACGGCACCCGCTTCAAGGCCCGCGCCAACCACTACGCCCACGAGCTGCGCATCGCCGAAGGCGAAGCCCTCGACTACGTCTGGGTCCTCCACATGGACGACGACACGGGCGTCGGCCCCGACACCGCGACCTCGCTCGCCCAGTTCATCAACCGCCAGCGCCGCGCCCACCCCGACGAGGCCAAGCACATGGCGCAGGGCATCCTGACCTATCCGCGCGAGAACGCGGTCAGCCTCTTCACCTGGCTCGCCGACGCCGTACGCCCCGCCGACGACATCGCCCGCTTCCGCGCGCTGACCGGCATGGGCACCCCGGCGGCCGGGGTGCACGGCGAGTTGCTGGTGCTGCGCGCCTCCATCGAGGCGGAGATCGGCTGGGACTTCGGCCCCAAGGAGATCGTCGAGGACGCCCGGCTCGCGCTGACCTTCTGCCGCAAGTACCCCGGCCGCAGCGACTGGTTCAACGGCCGCTGCTACGGCGCCTCCCCCGCCAACGCGCGCGACTTCGTCAAGCAGCGCGAGCGGTGGGCCTGGGGCCTGGTCGCGCTCTGCTTCAACCGCCAGGTGCCGCTGCGCTACCGCTGGTTCCTGTCGGTCTGCGTGACCACCTGGATCCTCGGCCCGCTCCAGCACATCGGCGCCGTCCTGCTCCTCGGCTGGCTGATCAACGACATGAACACCTCGCCCGCCACCCAGTCCGTCGTCATTCTGTGGGCCCTGAACTTCGCCTACGTCATCTGGACCTACTGGGAGGGGCTGCGGCTGAACGCGCTCGCCTCGCTCAGCGGGCGGCGCAAGTGGTGGGAGCCGATCGTCGTGGTCGCGCTCATCCCCGTCTTCTCGGTGCTGGAAGGACTCGGCGGCCTGCGCGGCTTCCTGAAGTTCGCACGGCGCGAGGAGAACAAGTTCGTCGTGATCGCCAAGCCCGCCTGACCCTCGGCCAAGACGGAAGACTGAAGACAGAAGACACCTGACCATGCGCTCACGCCTGCCCCTGCTCGCCATCTTCCCGGTGACCGTCCTCACCGTCGTCCTGGGCACCCCCCTCCTCTTCGGCGACCACCCCGTGCGCTGGGAGGCGGGCTCGGCCCTGCCCAGGCTCGTCCTGGACGGCTCCCCCGAGAAATCGGACGCCCCCGGCCCGTCCGGGAAGCCCACGGACGCGACGAAGCCCTCCACTCTCCGGGTCGCCAAGCCCTGGAAGGCCGGCATGCCCCAGTGGGGCGTGCAGATCTACTGGGAGGAGGAGCCACAGAAACGTTCCGACGAGTTCATCGAGAAGCAGGCACACAAGCAGGCCGCGTACCTGGTCGGCCTCGGCGCCAACTCCGTGTCGATCTCCTTCCCCTTCTTCACCAAGAGCCCCACCTCCGACACCGTCGCGACCGGCGCCAAGACCCCCTCGCCCGAGCGCCTCCAGCGGGTCCTGCGGGTCTTCCAGAAGGCGGGCTTCCGCACCACGATCCGCCCGGTCATGGACGAGACCGCCCTCATCGGGACGGGCGACTGGCGCGGCAACATCGTCCCCGACTCGGACTCCGCCTGGTTCGCCTCGTACGCGAAGCTCCTCGCCCCCTATCTGAAGATCGCCGAGGCCGAGAAGGCGAACACCTTCGTGATCGCCACCGAGCTGAACTCCATGGAGGGCAAGCCGGGCTGGGACAACCTCGTCGCGTCCGCCGAGAAGACGTTCTCCGGTGAGATCTCCTACGACGCCAACTGGGACAACTACGTCTCCGGCCGGATCAACATGCCGGTCAACCACCTCGGCGTCGACGCCTACTTCCCCGTCAAGGTCCCGGACAGCGCCCCCGTGAAGACCCTGGTCGCCGGGTGGAACGACTGGCTCGACAAGAAGGCCACCGGACCCCTGCCGAAGATCACCGTCGCCGAGGCCGGCATCGGCGCGATGAAGGGCGCCTACCACGCCCCCGGCGACTTCTACGCCCGCAGGGCCGTCAACCCCAAGGTGCAGGCCAACTGGTACACGGCCGTCTGCAAGGTCGTCCAGGAGCGCCGGATGAGCGGCGTCTACTGGTGGTCGATCCACTTCGACGACGACCCCAACACCGCGCCGGACGACAAGACCGCCTCCCGGCTCGACTTCGCCGGCCGCCCCCTGACCGAGCGGGCCGTCAAGACCTGTTTCTCCTCGGGCTACGCGGGCCCCGGGACCGACACCGCCGACTGACCAGCGAGGCAACCATGCGAGAAGCCATCATCCTGGTGGGCGGCAAGGGAACCCGTCTGCGCCCCCTCACCAACCACACCCCGAAGCCGCTCCTCGGCGTCGCGGGCACCTCCTTCATCCGCCACCAGGTGGCCAAGCTGCTGGACGCGGGCGTCGAGCACCTGGTGTTCGCCACCTCCTACCTCGCCTCCCTCTTCGAGGACGAGTTCCGGGACTTCTCCGGCGGCCTGGAGATCTCCTACGCCGTCGAAGAGGTACCCCTGGGCACGGGCGGCGCGATCCGCAACGCCGGACAGCGGCTGCGCGGCGACTCACCCGACGCGCCGGTGCTGATCCTGAACGGCGACATCCTCTCCGGCGTCGACCTGCGCGACGTCGTACGGCGGCACGAGGCCCGGGACGCCGACGTGACCCTGCACCTCACCCGGGTCGCCGACCCCCGCGCCTTCGGCCTGGTGCCCACCGACGCCGACGGCCGGGTGCTGGCGTTCCTGGAGAAGCCGAAGACGCAGGAGGAGTGCGTCACCGACCAGATCAACGCCGGCTGCTACGTCTTCCGCCGCTCCGTTCTGGACGCCATCCCCGCCGACCGCGAGGTCTCGGTCGAGCAGGAGACCTTCCCGCAGCTCGTCGCCCGAGGCGCGCGCGTCCTCGGCCACACCACCGACGACTACTGGCGCGACCTCGGCACTCCCCTGGCCTTCGTGCAGGGCTCAGCCGACCTGGTCACGGGCCAGGCGGCCTCGCCGCTCGTCGGGCCGCCCGCCGAAGCCCTGATCCACCCCACGGCCACGATCGACCCCACCGCCCGCGTCACGGGCGGCTCCACGGTCGGCCCGCACGCCGTCGTCGGGGCCCACGCCGTCATCGACCGCTCCATCATCGGCGAGCGCGTCACCGTCGGCGAAGGCACCCGGATCCACGAGTCGGTCGTCGACCACGACTCCTCGATCGGCAGCCAGTCGTTCCTGCGCGAAGTCGTCGTGGGCTGCCACTCCCACGTCGGCGCGGACAACGAGCTGCCGGCCCAGCTGCGGCTGTCGTGCGGCATCCGCATTCCCGCCCAAGGGGTGCGCGTCAGCGGAACGGCTGCCGCCTGCCTGACGGCCCACTGACCACCTGCTACGGGAGAACCGTGACCCGCCACCGCTCAACGGCCGCGCAGGCAGAGCGCCTTCGCAAGTACCGGCCGGACATCCAGGGCCTGCGTGCCGTCGCCATCATGATGGTCGTCAGCATGCACTGCGGCATCCTCGACATCCACGGCGGCGTGGACGTCAGCTTCGTGCTCAGCGGCTTCCTCATCGGCAGCCAGCTGCTCGCCGAGATCGACAAGACGGGCAAGGTGTCCCTGACCAAGTTCTGGGCCCGCCGCTTCCGCCGCCTCGCACCCCCCATGGCCCTCACCATCGTCGGTACCGCGGTCATCGCCTGGCTCTACGCCAGCCCCCTGAAGTTCCGCGACTTCGTCGCCGACGGCCTCAGCGCCTCCCTGAGCTTCCTGAACTGGCGGCTGGTCGAGAACGGCACCGACTACTTCGCCAACGACGGCACCCAGTCCCCCTACCAGCACTTCTGGTCACTGGGCATCGAGGAGCAGTTCTATCTCGTCGCCCCGATCGTGCTGGTCGCCCTGGTCTGGCTCAGCCGCAAGATCCTGCGCAACCGCGCCCTGGTCGGCCTCGCCCTCCTCGCCGTGATCGCCGGCTCGTTCTACCTGGGCTGGTCGCAGACCCCCGTGAACCAGCCGCTCGCCTACTTCAGCACCCACACCCGGATCTGGGAGATCACCTCCGGCGTCCTGCTCGCCCTCCTCGCGCCGTTCGTCTCACGCATGAACACCACGCTGGCGGCCCTGGTCAGCTGGCTGGGACTCGGCACCATCCTGGTGACCTCGCTCCTGATCACCTCCGAGACCCCGCTGCCCGGCTACGCGGTGGCCGGGCCGGTACTCGGCGCCCTCCTGGTCATCGCCGGCGGCTGCGCCAACCCCGGCTTCGGCGCCGAACGCCTCCTGTTCAACCCGGTGTTCGACTTCATCGGCAACGTCAGCTACGGCTGGTACCTCTGGCACTGGCCGATCCTGGTGATGTGGCCGCACATCGTCGACCGGGAGTTCACCTTCCAGGAACGCATGCGGGTCGTCGTCCTGTCGTTCCTCATCGCCACCGCCATGCACTACCTCGTGGAACGCCGGTTCAAGAACAACGTGCAACTGGTGGCCCGCCCCTGGAAGGGCGTCCTCGCCGGCGGCTTCACCACCGCCGGCACCGCGGGGGCGATGGTGCTCGCCGCGATCGTGCCGCTGAACCTGGCCACCGCACCCGGCTCGGCCCGGCCGGCCCCCGGATTCACCAGCACGGCGTCCGTCGAGAAGGCCGTCCACCAGCGGAAACTGTCCGCCAGGGTGCAGAGCACCTTGCTGAAGGCGACCGACAACCACGCCTCCAAGGGCTGCATCGACAACACCGAGATCACCAAGTTCGTGATGCGGGACGGCTGCGTCATCGGCGACCGCGGCAGCAAGAAGACCGTGGTCCTCATGGGGGACTCCCACGCCTGGCAGTGGAACGACCTCTACGACGAACTCGGCCGCGAACTGAACGTCAAGGTGGTCACCATGGCCAAGGGCGGCTGCTCGCCGCAGATCTACCACATCGCCAGCCCCACCCTGGGCCGCGAGTACCGGGAGTGCGACAGCTGGCGTGACTCCGCCTTCGCCGAGCTGAAGAAGCTCAAGCCCGACGTCCTGATCATCGCCGACCGCGCCCGGCAGGAAGCCACCCGCGACGGCGCGGAGGCCGCGTTCAAGGTGTTCGAGAAGACCGGCGCCCGCCTCGTCTACATGACCGACACCCCGCAGCCGGGCCAGAACGTCCCCGACTGCCTGGCCACCCACACCGACGACATCACCCCCTGCAACCGCAAGCAGTGGCAGGCCCTCGAATACACCGAATTCCGCGCCATGGAGCGAAAGGTGGCCGAGGAGCACGGCGCCGAGATCATCGACACCACGCCGGCCTTCTGCTCGCTGGACGTCTGCCCCTCCGTGATCGGCGATCAGCTCGTCTACTACGACAACAGCCACATCACCTCGGGCTACTCCAAGTCGCTCAAGCCCTTCCTCAAGCCCGCCCTGGAAGGCATCCTCAGCGACGCGTAAGCGCTCCGCCGGCTGGACCGCGTTGTGCCGTCGGTCGTCTGCGGCTCCGTTGTGGCTGGCCGCGCAGTTCCCCGCGCCCCTTCGGGGCGCCGTCGAACCGCAGCGGACGCTCTCAGTGCACCGTGCCCCGCACCCGCCGGGCCTGCCGCTGCCGCTCCGCGAGCAGCCCGTCCGCCGGATAGCCGACCTCCTCCAGGGTCAGCCCGTGCGGGCGCACGACATGGACGGCGCTGTCGCGGACCCGGGCGTCCAGGACCCGCCGCGGCCAGTCCACGTCACGGTGCCCGTCGCCCACGAACAGCAGGGCACCCACCATGGACCGCACCTGGTTGTGGCAGAAGGCGTCCGCCCGTACCTCGATCTCCACGACGCCGTCCGACCGCCGGCGCACCCCGAAGTCAAGGATCTCGCGGACCGTCGTCGCCCCCTCGCGCCGCTTCGCGTACGCCGCGAAGTCGTGCTCGCCGATCAGGGACTTCGCCGCCGCGTCCATCGCCGTGACGTCCAGCGCCCAGTCGTGCCAGAGCACATGGCCGCGCAGCAGCGGATCCACTCCGCCGGGCCGGTCCCCGACCCGGTACACATAGCGCCGCCACAGTGCGGCGAACCGCGCGTCGAACCCGGCCGGAGCCTCGGTGAGCGCCCACACCCGCACATCCTTCGGCAGCCGCCCGGCGAGCCGCTTCAGCAGCTTCTCCCGGTGCTCGGCCCACAGCCCCGCGGGCAGGTCCACATGGGCCACCTGGCCGCGCGCGTGCACCCCGGCGTCCGTCCGCCCGGCCACGGTCAGCTCGTACGTCCGCTCCCCGGACCGCGTGACCGTCCGCAGCGCGTCCTCGATCTCCCCCTGCACGGTCCTGCGCCCGCCGGCCTGCTTGGCCCACCCGGAGAATTCGGTGCCGTCGTAGGACAGATCGAGGCGCACCCGTACCTGACCGTGCTGTACTTCGTCACTCACAAACAGATCCTCACACAGGGTGTGCACGGTCGTTCAACGCGAAGGCGGGCCCGCCCCTTGAAGGGAACGGGCCCGCTCACACGCCCCGAAGGGGCGCGGGGAACTGCGCGACCAGCCACGAGGAAGCCGCGGCCGCCAGCCGGACAGCACCCCGCAGACGCTTACGCGTCCTTGGCCTCTGCGGCGCCAGCCTCGGCCGTGTCCTCAGCCTCGTCGGCCTTGGTCACGTCGACCTTGGTCTCCTCGGCCTTGGTCTCCTCGGCCTTGACCTCGGCAACAGCCTCGGCGTCCTTGGCGGCACGCTTCGTCGCGGCCTCGGCCTCACCGGTCGCCTGCTGGGCGACGGTCAGCGCCTCCACCAGCTCGATGACGGCCATGGGCGCGTTGTCGCCACGGCGGTTACCGATCTTGGTGATGCGGGTGTAGCCACCGGGACGGTTCTCGTAGCGCGGGCCGATCTCGGTGAAGAGCGTGTGGACGATGCCCTTGTCCGTGATGACCTGGAGCACCTGGCGACGGTTGTGCAGGTCGCCCTTCTTCGCCTTGGTGATCAGACGCTCGGCGTACGGGCGCAGCCGACGGGCCTTCGCCTCGGTGGTGGTGATACGGCCGTGCTCGAAGAGGCTCTTCGCGAGGTTGGCGAGGAGCAGCTTCTCGTGCGCGGCACTGCCGCCCAGACGGGCACCCTTGGTGGGCTTCGGCATTCTTCTTCTCCTGTATGTCTGCCCCGGCCGTACCAGGTACCGGGGTCAGTATCTGAGCAGACGGTTGTCTGTCAGAGATCCGGACGACAGCCCCGAAGGGGCGTGTCGTCCGGAAGGGGCGCGGGGCTGTATCGATATGCGGCTCCGCCGCGCGGGCGCGATCAAGCACAGCGCACCCGCACCCGACATCGGACCGGCAGTCCCGAGTTCTCAGTACTGCTCGGTTTCCACGAAGCCGGCATCCGCGTCGTCGTCCGCGCCGAAGGCATCCGCCGCGGCCGTCGGGTCGAATCCGGGCGGGCTGTCCTTCAGGGCCAGGCCCATGCCGGCCAGCTTCGCCTTGACCTCGTCGATGGACTTCGCACCGAAGTTGCGGATGTCCAGCAGGTCGGCCTCGGAGCGAGCGACCAGCTCACCCACGGAGTGGATGCCCTCACGCTTGAGGCAGTTGTAGGAGCGGACGGTCAGCTCCAGCTCCTCGATCGGCAGCGCGAGGTCCGCGGCCAGCGCGGCGTCCGTCGGGGACGGACCCATGTCGATGCCCTCGGCGTCGATGTTCAGCTCACGGGCCAGACCGAACAGCTCCACCAGCGTCTTGCCCGCCGACGCCATCGCGTCACGGGGACGCATGGCCTGCTTGGTCTCGACATCGACGACCAGCTTGTCGAAGTCGGTGCGCTGCTCGACACGCGTGGCCTCGACCTTGTACGTGACCTTGAGCACCGGCGAGTAGATCGAGTCGACCGGAATACGGCCGATCTCCTGACCCACCTGCTTGTTCTGCACGGCGGAGACATAGCCGCGACCGCGCTCGACGGTCAGCTCCATCTCCAGCTTGCCCTTGCCGTTGAGCGTGGCCAGCACCAGGTCGGGGTTGTGCACCTCGACACCGGCCGGAGGCGCGATGTCGGCGGCGGTGACCAGACCCGGACCCTGCTTGCGCAGGTACATCACGACCGGCTCGTCGTGCTCCGAGGAGACGACCAGCTGCTTGATGTTGAGGATCAGGTCGGTGACGTCCTCCTTCACGCCCGGCACGGTGGTGAACTCGTGCAGGACACCGTCGATGCGGATGCTGGTGACAGCAGCGCCGGGGATCGACGACAGGAGAGTGCGACGGAGAGAGTTGCCGAGGGTGTAGCCGAAGCCCGGCTCCAGCGGCTCGATCACGAACCGGGAGCGGAACTCGTCGACGACCTCTTCGGTCAACGAGGGACGCTGAGCGATCAGCATGTGTGGATCAGATCCTTCTTTCGTGGACGCCCGCTATTTGACGTCCGACGGAAACCGCACCCGTGAAAAGTGCGGGTACTGCAAGGGTACGGGCGGCACGACCGTATGGAGCCGTACCGCCCGGCTGTTGCCTGTGGGGGACAACCCCCACACCCCCGGCACAAAAGCCCGGAGGCACAGCAAGCCCTTGAAGCGCCGATGTCAGACGCGGCGGCGCGGGTCACCCCCGCTCGCGCGGGGAAGCCGCCGCGACGGGGTCAGACGCGGCGGCGCTTCGGCGGGCGGCAGCCGTTGTGCGGGGTCGGCGTGACGTCCTGGATGGAGCCGACCTCAAGGCCCGTGGCCTGCAGGGAGCGGATCGCGGTCTCGCGACCGGAACCCGGGCCCTTCACGAACACGTCGACCTTGCGCATGCCGTGCTCCTGGGCGCGGCGGGCGGCCGACTCGGCGGCCATCTGCGCGGCGAACGGCGTGGACTTCCGGGAGCCCTTGAAGCCGACATGGCCGGCGGAGGCCCAGGAGATCACATTGCCGGACGGGTCCGTGATCGAAACGATCGTGTTGTTGAACGTGCTCTTGATGTGCGCGTGGCCGTGAGCGACGTTCTTCTTTTCCTTGCGGCGCACCTTCTTGGCAGCGCCCTGACGTCCCTTGGGGGGCATCCTCTAACTCCTACGGGAGGTGGTCGGTCCTACAGCGAAGACCGTGGACAGGTGTCCGCTGCGGACTACTTCTTGCCCGGCTTCTTCTTGCCGGCGATGGCGCGACGCGGGCCCTTGCGGGTGCGGGCGTTGGTGCTGGTGCGCTGACCGCGGACGGGCAGACCGCGACGGTGACGGAGACCCTGGTAGCAGCCGATCTCCACCTTGCGGCGGATGTCGGCCTGAATCTCACGACGGAGGTCACCCTCGGTCTTGATGTTGTTGTCGACGTACTCGCGGATCGCGACCAGCTGCTCCTCGGTCAGGTCGCGAACGCGGGTGTTCGGGTCGACGCCGGTCGCTGCCAGCGTCTCCTTCGAAAGGGTCCGGCCGATGCCGAACACGTAGGTGAGGGCGACCTCCACGCGCTTTTCGCGCGGGATGTCAACACCGGAAACGCGTGCCATTCAATGGCTCCAGTTACTTGTCGGAGGTCTTCCACAGGACCGGATCCCAGCCGCCGTACCAGGTACGAACTGGGTCCCCGGCCTCCGAGCCGGGGGTATCGGAACCG
This sequence comes from Streptomyces diversicolor, assembly GCF_057537855.1. NCBI lineage: Bacteria > Bacillati > Actinomycetota > Actinomycetes > Kitasatosporales > Streptomycetaceae > Streptomyces > Streptomyces diversicolor. The sequence continues at coordinate 33,483 of NZ_BAAJXA010000056.1, read as the reverse complement.
AAGACGGCTCCGGGCCCTGCGTATGAACAATTCAGCTTGCGTCGCGCGAAGTCCTGCGTGATGCAGAGGTGCGGTCCTGTGTCAGCCCTGGCGCTGCTTGTGGCGCGGGTTCTCGCAGATGACCATGACCCGGCCGTGACGGCGGATCACCCTGCACTTGTCGCAGATCTTCTTGACGCTCGGCTTGACCTTCATGGGATGTGAGGTTCTCCGGGTCAGTGCCATCACCCCGGCGGGCCGGGGCGCGGGCAAGATCTACTTGTAGCGGTAGACGATCCGGCCACGCGTCAGGTCGTACGGAGACAGCTCCACCACGACCCGGTCGTCAGGGAGGATGCGGATGTAGTGCATACGCATCTTGCCGCTGATGTGTGCCAGGACCTGGTGGCCGTTCTGGAGCTCGACCTTGAACATGGCGTTCGGAAGAGACTCGACGACAGTGCCCTCGATCTCGATGGCACCTTGCTTCTTGGCCACGCTTCGCCCTTCGAATCGACTACCTTGATCGACTCCCTCGCGTCCCTTGCGGGCACATGCGGACATGCGGATGCACGAGAGCCGACGAGTCAGTCTACGTCAGCGCCCCCGGAAAGACGAATCGGGGAAGTCTGCCCCACACCGGAGATCGTTAAGCGAGCGGGTCGGGGGCGGCCGTGATGCCGTGCTCCGCCAGCTTGGCCCGGCCGCCGTCCGGGGCGGTCAGCACCAGCGGCCCCTGCTCGGTCAGCGCGACGGAGTGCTCCCAGTGGGAGGACCAGGTGCCGTCGGTGGTGATGACCGTCCAGTTGTCCTGGAGCACCTCGGTCTTCGCGGTGCCCAGGGAGACCATAGGCTCGATGGCCAGGCAGAAGCCGGGGACCAGCTTGGGGCCCTTGCCGCGCTTGCGGTCGACGTAGTTCAGCAGGTGCGGGTCCATGTGCATCTCGGTGCCGATGCCGTGGCCGCCGTAGTCCTCGATGATCCCGTAGCGGCCGCCGCCGGGCTTGGGCTGGCGGCGGATGTAGGTCTCGATGGCCCGGGAGACGTCGACGAGCCGGTTGCCCTGTCGCATCGCCGCGATCCCGGCCCACATCGACTCCTCGGTCACCCGGGACAGCTCGACCAGTTCCGGGGCGTGACCGGAGCCCACGAAGGCCGTGTAGGCGGCGTCGCCGTGCCAGCCGTCCACGATCGCGCCGCAGTCGATGGAGATGATGTCGCCGTCCTTGAGGACGACCTCCTCGGAGGGGATGCCATGGACGACGACCTCGTTGACCGAGGTGCAGATGGTGGCCGGGAAGCCGCCGTACCCGAGGAAGTTCGGCGTGGCGTTGTGCTCGGCGAGCACCTTGCGTGCCACCTCGTCCAGGTCCTTGGTGCTGGCGCCGGGCACGGCGGCCTCCCGGGTGGCCGCGTGGATCGCGGCGACGACCAGCCCCGCCGCACGCATCCTGGCGATCTGCTCGGGGGTCTTGATCTGCACCATGGGGGGCCTGCGCTCTCCGTCACTCGCGACAACCGGTTACTGCACAACACTACGGCCGCGGCGCCCTTGGGGTCCCCCCGGATCGGGTCCGGGGGAGGGCACCGCGGCCGGAACGGCCCGAGGGGGCTACTTGGCGGCCTCGTCCCGCTTGAGCGCTTCCAGCGCCCGGCGGGTGATCTCGTCCACCGGGCCCAGGGCGGAGATCGTCACGACCAGGCCCTGCGCCTTGTAGTAGTCGATGATCGGCTCGGTCTGTGTGTGGTAGACCTCAAGCCGCTTGCGGACGGTGTCCTCCGAGTCGTCGTCACGCTGGTACAGCTCGCCGCCGCAGACGTCGCAGACGCCCTCCTTCTTCGGCGGGCTGTAGGTGACGTGGAAGACGTGCTCCGACTTGTTGCGGCAGGTACGCCGGCCGGCGATCCGCTTGACCACCTCGTCCTCGGGGACTTCGAGGTCGAGCACCGCGTCCAGCGTGACGTTCTCGTTCTCCAGCAGTTCGTCCAGCGCCTCGGCCTGGGAGACGTTGCGCGGGAAGCCGTCCAGCAGGAAGCCGTTCTCGGCGTCCTGCTGCTCCATGCGGTCCTTGGCCATCGCGATGGTGACCTCGTCGGGGACGAGGTTGCCGGCGTCCATGTAGGACTTCGCGAGTTTCCCCAGCTCCGTCTGCTGGCTGATGTTGGCCCGGAACAGGTCGCCCGTGGAGATGTGCGGGATGCGCAGTTCTTCGGAAAGACGCACGGCCTGCGTTCCCTTACCGGCACCCGGCGGCCCGACGAGGACGATTCGCATCAGCGGAGGAACCCTTCGTAATTGCGCTGCTGGAGCTGGCTCTCGATCTGCTTCACCGTTTCGAGACCGACACCCACGATGATCAGGATGCTGGTGCCACCGAAGGGGAAGTTCTGGCTTGCCCCGAAGCCGACCAACGCCATCGTCGGTACGAGAGCGATCAGGCCCAGATACAGCGAACCCGGCCAGGTGATCCGGTTGAGCACGTACGACAGGTACTCAGCGGTCGGTCGGCCAGCCCGGATGCCCGGGATGAAGCCACCATACTTCTTCATGTTGTCGGCGACTTCCTCGGGGTTGAAGGAGATCGCCACGTAGAAGAACGCGAAGAAAACGATCAGCAAGAAGTAGAGGGTGATGTAGATCGGGTGGTCGCCCTTGGTCAGGTTCGCGGTGACCCACTGTTTCCAGCCGGAGTTGCCGCCGGCGAACTGGGCGATCAGGGCCGGGATGTAGAGCAGCGAGGACGCGAAGATGACGGGGATCACACCCGCCTGGTTGACCTTCAGCGGAATGTACGTGGACGTACCGCCGTAGGAGCGACGGCCGATCATGCGCTTCGCGTACTGCACGGGGATGCGGCGCTGGGCCTGCTCGACGAAGACGACGAGCGCGACCATGACCAGGCCGACCGCGATGACGGTGCCGAACTCGATCCAGCCGTCGGCGAGGGTGCCCTGCTTCTTGATCGCCCACAGCGCGGACGGGAAGGTCGCGGCGATCGAGATGAACATCAGGATCGACATGCCGTTGCCGATGCCGCGGTCGGTGACCAGCTCGCCCAGCCACATGACGACGGCCGTACCCGCGGTCATGCAGATGACCATCGTGATGGTGGTGAAGATCGCCTGGTCGGGGACGATGCTCGACGCGACGGTGCAGCCCGAGAAGAGGGCGCCGCTGCGGGCGGTGGCCACCAGGCCGGTGCCCTGCAGGATGGCCAGCGCCACCGTCAGGTAACGGGTGTACTGGGTGATCTTCGCCGTACCGGCCTGGCCCTCCTTCTTGAGGGCTTCCAGGCGCGGGATGACCACGGTCAGCAGCTGCAGGATGATGCTCGCCGTGATGTACGGCATGATGCCGAGGGCGAAGACGGTGATCTGCAGCAGCGCGCCGCCGCTGAACATGTTGACGAGACCGAAGAGGCCCTGGTTGCCGGATGCCTCGTTCACGCACTGCTGGACGGCTTGGTAGTTGACGCCGGGGATCGGGATGTGGGTACCGACCCGGTAGACCACGATGATGCCCAGCGTGAAGAGCAGCTTCTTGCGCAGGTCGGGCGTCTTGAACGCCCGGGCGAACGCGGTGAGCACGGTGCCTCCTGCGACCCCCGCGCAACTGCGTCAAGGGTGACGGTCTTGAGGTTCGACGAATACGTAACGGTCAACTGCCGATCAGAGTGCCCCATGGGAAGCACCCAGTGAAAGTGGGCAGTGCAGGCAACCTTACCGGCGACACCGCCCCCCTTGGAACGACCAACCGGGGATACCCCATTTGTGGAGCATCCCCGGTCGGGATCGTTCAGGTCATCGAGACGTCCGATTGGGTCAGACGAGCTCGGTGACGGTGCCGCCGGCGGCGGTGATCTTCTCCTTGGCGGAGCCGGAGACGGCGTCGACCGTCACCTGCAGCGCCACGGAGACCTCACCCTGCCCGAGCACCTTGACGAGGCTGTTCTTGCGAACGGCGCCCTTGGCCACCAGGTCCTCGACCGTGACCTCGCCACCCTCGGGGTAGAGCGCGGCCAGCTTGTCGAGGTTCACGACCTGGTACTCGGTCTTGAACGGGTTCTTGAAGCCCTTCAGCTTCGGCAGGCGCATGTGCAGCGGCATCTGGCCGCCCTCGAAGCGCTCCGGAACCTGGTAGCGGGCCTTGGTGCCCTTGGTACCACGACCGGCCGTCTTACCCTTCGACGCCTCACCACGACCGACACGGGTCTTGGCGGTCTTGGCGCCCGGGGCGGGACGGAGGTTGTGGATCTTGAGCGGGTTCTGCTCCGCCATGATCAGTCGACCTCCTCGACCGTCACGAGGTGGCGGACGGTGTGCACCATGCCGCGGAACTCGGGACGGTCCTCCTTGACGACCACGGTGTTGATCCCCTTGAGACCAAGCGACCGCAGGGTGTCACGGTGGTTCTGCTTGCTGCCGATGTAGGACTTGACCTGCGTGATCTTCAGCTGAGCCATCACGCACCCGCCCCGGCACGCGCACGCAGCAGGGCCGCGGGGGCCACGTCCTCCAGGGGCAGACCGCGGCGGGCCGCGATCTCCTCGGGACGCTGCAGGCCCTTCAGGGCCTCCACGGTCGCGTGCACGATGTTGATCGCGTTGTCGGAGCCGAGCGACTTCGACAGCACGTCGTGGATGCCGGCGCACTCCAGGACGGCACGCACGGGACCACCGGCGATCACACCGGTACCCGGCGAGGCCGGCTTGAGGAGCACGACACCGGCGGCCTTCTCACCCTGGATGGGGTGCGGGATGGTGCCCTGGATCCGGGGGACCTTGAAGAAGTGCTTCTTGGCCTCCTCGACACCCTTGGCGATGGCGGCCGGCACCTCCTTGGCCTTGCCGTATCCGACACCGACGGTGCCGTCACCGTCGCCCACCACGACCAGCGCGGTGAAGCTGAAGCGACGACCACCCTTCACAACCTTGGCGACGCGGTTGATCGCGACGACGCGCTCGACGTACGCGGTCTTCTCGGCGGCAGCAGCGCCGCCGTCACGGCCCTTCCGGTCCCGCCGCTCGCCGCCACCGGCACCGCTTCCGCGGCGCTGGGGTCCAGCCATTGGATTACCTCTCTCTTTCCGCTAGCTACAAGCGGCTCAGAACTTGAGCCCGGCTTCGCGGGCGGCGTCCGCCAGGGCGGCGATGCGCCCGGCGTACTGGTTGCCACCACGGTCGAACACGACGGCCTCGACACCGGCGGCCTTGGCACGCTCGGCGACGAGCGCGCCGACCTGCTTGGCCTGCGCCGACTTGTCGCCCTCGGCACCACGGATCGACGCGTCCAGGGTGGACGCCGACGCCAGGGTGTGGCCCTTGAGGTCGTCGATCACCTGCGCCACGATGTGACGGTTGGAGCGGGTCACGACCAGACGGGGGCGCTCCGCCGTGCCCGCGATCCGCTTGCGGATCCGGATGTGACGGCGCTTGATCGCGGCGCGCTTGTAGGCGTCGCCCTTGAGGATCTTCTGCCCGTATGCCATGGCTTACTTACCCGCCTTTCCGACCTTGCGGCGGATGACTTCGCCCTCGTACTTGACGCCCTTGGCCTTGTACGGGTCCGGCTTGCGCAGCTTGCGGATGTTGGCCGCGACCTCGCCGACCTTCTGCTTGTCGATGCCCTCGACCGAGAAACGGGTCGGGGCCTCCACCTTGAAGGTGATGCCCTCGGGGGCCTCGACCAGGATCGGGTGGCTGTAGCCGAGGGCGAACTCCAGGTTCGAGCCCTTGGCGGTCACGCGGTAACCGACACCGCTGATTTCGAGCTTCTTCACGTAACCCTGGGTCACGCCGGTGATCATGTTCGCCACCAGCGTGCGGGACAGGCCGTGCAGGGCCTTGTTCTGACGCTCGTCGTTCGGGCGGGTCACCTGCAGGGTGCCGTCCTCGCCCTTGGCGACCTCGATCGGCGCCGCGACGGTGTGGGTCAGCGAGCCCTTGGGGCCCTTGACCGAGACCGTACGGCCGTCGATGGTGACGTCCACGCCGGCGGGAACCGCGATGGGGAGCTTGCCGATGCGCGACATAGCTGTTTCCTCCGTTCCCTTCTGCTACCAGACGTAGGCGAGGACTTCCCCACCCACGCCCTTCTTGCCGGCCTGCTTGTCGGTGAGGAGCCCGTGCGACGTGGAGATGATCGCCACGCCCAGGCCGCCGAGCACCTTCGGCAGGTTGGTGGACTTCGCGTACACCCGGAGACCGGGCTTGGAGATCCGCTTGATGCCCGCGATGGAGCGCTCACGGTTGGGGCCGAACTTCAGCTCCAGGACGAGGGACTTGCCGACCTCGGCGTCCTCGACCTTCCAGCCCGTGATGAAGCCCTCCTGCTGGAGGATCTCCGCGATGTGCGACTTGATCTTCGAGTGCGGCATCGCCACGGAGTCGTGGTACGCCGAGTTCGCGTTCCGCAGACGCGTCAGCATGTCTGCGATCGGATCAGTCATGGTCATGAATTGGCCTGTGGCCTTTCTCGCCGGGGTTTCCTATATGCGCCATCCCTCTCCCCGTACTACGAGACGGGACGGGTGCGGCGCGGGGACCTACGGCGTAGTAAGTGATCCAGGGCGGCGAAGGCCCAACCCTCCCAGCCTAAGCCATGGAGGGGGCGGGCCTTCGCCGACCCAGTTGCTTACCGAGAGGTCCAGGAATCCCTAAAGGAGGGATTACCAGGAGCTCTTGGTCACGCCCGGCAGCTCGCCGCGGTGAGCCATCTCACGAAGGCACACGCGGCACAGGCCGAACTTGCGGTAGACGGAGTGCGGACGGCCGCAGCGCTGGCAGCGGGTGTACGCGCGCACACCGAACTTGGGCTTGCGAGCAGCCTTGGCAATCAGAGCCTTCTTCGCCATCTCGCTCACGCCTCCTTGAACGGGAAGCCGAGGTGACGAAGGAGCGCGCGGCCCTCAGCGTCATTGGTCGCCGTGGTGACCACGGTGATGTCCATACCCCGGACGCGGTCGATCTTGTCCTGGTCGATCTCGTGGAACATGACCTGCTCGGTGAGACCGAAGGTGTAGTTGCCACGGCCGTCGAACTGCTTGGGGGACAGACCGCGGAAGTCGCGGATGCGCGGCAGCGCGAGCGACAGGGTGCGGTCCAGGAACTCCCACATGCGGTCGCCACGGAGCGTGACGTGGGCGCCGATCGGCTGGCCCTCGCGCAGCTTGAACTGCGCGATGGACTTGCGGGCCTTGGTGACGGCCGGCTTCTGACCGGTGATCGTGGTGAGGTCGCGGATGGCGCCCTCGATCAGCTTCGAGTCGCGGGCGGCGTCGCCCACACCCATGTTGACCACGATCTTGACGAGGCCCGGGATCTGCATGACGTTCTCGTACTTGAACTCGTCACGCAGCTTCGGGGCGATCTCGTCGCGGTACTTCGTCTTCAGACGCGGAGTGGTGGTGGTAGCCATCAGATGTCCTCACCCGTCCGCTTGGCAACGCGGATCTTGTTGCCCTCTTCGTCGAAGCGGTAGCCGACACGCGTGACGACCTTCTTGCCGTCCTTCTCCACGACCAGCTGGACGTTGGAGACATGGATCGGCGCCTCGGTGGTCACGATGCCGCCGGCCTGGGAACCGCGCGCCGTCGGACCGGCCTTGGTGTGCTTCTTGACCCGGTTGACACCCTCGACCAGGACGCGGTCCTCGCGCGGGTAGGCGGCGATGACCTTGCCCTGCTTGCCCTTGTCCTTGCCGGTGATGACCTGAACCAGGTCGCCCTTCTTGATCTTCATGCTTACAGCACCTCCGGCGCGAGCGAGATGATCTTCATGAACTTCTTCTCGCGCAGCTCACGGCCGACCGGGCCGAAGATGCGGGTGCCGCGAGGGTCGCCGTCGTTCTTCAGAATGACGGCGGCGTTCTCGTCGAAGCGGATGTACGAGCCGTCCGGACGGCGGCGCTCCTTGACGGTGCGAACGATGACCGCCTTGACGACGTCACCCTTCTTCACGTTGCCACCGGGGATCGCGTCCTTGACGGTGGCGACGATGACGTCACCGATGCCCGCGTAGCGGCGACCGGAGCCACCGAGCACACGGATGCAAAGGATTTCCTTCGCGCCCGTGTTGTCGGCGACACGCAGCCGCGACTCCTGCTGGATCACGTCTATCTCCTGTTTGTCTGCCGGTTCCCGGCGAGAAGCGCGTGTTGGGCACGCTTCTCGCCGAGCCTGGCGGAACTGACCTGCGAGGCAACTGCCCCGCAGGAATTACTACTTGGCCTTTTCGAGGATCTCGACGATGCGCCAGTGCTTGGTGGCGGACAGCTTCCGGGTCTCCATCAGGAGGACGCGGTCGCCGATGCCGGCAGCGTTCTGCTCGTCGTGCGCCTTGAGCTTGTTCGTACGGCGGATGACCTTGCCGTACAGCGCGTGCTTCACACGGTCCTCGACGGCGACGACGACGGTCTTGTCCATCTTGTCGCTGACGACCAGACCCTCACGGGTCTTGCGGGCGTTGCGCTCGGTCTTTGCAGTCACGTTGTTCTCGCTCATCAGGCGCTCTCCACCGTTTCGATGCCCAGCTCACGCTCGCGCATCAGGGTGTAGATCCGCGCGATGTCCTTGCGGACCGCCTTGAGACGGCCATGGTTCTCAAGCTGACCCGTCGCCGCCTGGAAGCGGAGGTTGAACAGCTCTTCCTTGGCCTCGCGGAGCTTGTCCAGCAGCTCCTCGTTGCCCAGCTCGCGCAGCTCGGACGCCTTGGTACCGGCCGACATCACGCTTCACCTGCCTCGCGCTTGACGATCCGGCACTTCATCGGCAGCTTGTGGGCCGCACGGGTCAGCGCCTCACGGGCGATCTTCTCGTTGGGGTACGACAGCTCGAACATCACGCGTCCGGGCTTGACGTTGGCGACCCACCACTCCGGAGAACCCTTACCGGAACCCATGCGGGTCTCGGCCGGCTTCTTCGTCAGCGGACGGTCCGGGTAGATGTTGATCCAGACCTTGCCGCCACGCTTGATGTGACGGGTCATGGCGATACGAGCCGCCTCGATCTGGCGGTTCGTGACGTACGCCGGGGTCAGCGCCTGGATGCCGTACTCGCCGAACGCAATCTGCGTCCCACCCTTGGACATACCACTGCGCTTCGGGTGGTGCTGCTTGCGGTGCTTGACCCTACGGGGGATCAGCATGTCGGTCAGGCCTCCGTTCCGGTGCTCTCAGCCGGAGCAGCTGCGGGGGCCGCCGAGGACTCAGCCTTGGGGGCCTCGGCGCCGGCAGCCTGCTGCGGCTTACGACCGCGCCGCTCGCCACCGCGGCCACCACGGGCCGGGCGGTCGGCACCGCCGCGCGCCGGGCGGTTGCCCGCACGGGCGGCGGCGTTCTCGGCGCGGACCTCGGCGATGTTCTTGACGTCGCCCTTGTAGATCCAGACCTTCACGCCGATGCGGCCGAAGGTCGTCTTGGCCTCGAAGAAGCCGTAGTCCACGTTCGCCCGGAGCGTGTGCAGGGGCACCCGGCCCTCGCGGTAGAACTCCGAGCGGGACATCTCGGCGCCGCCGAGGCGGCCACCGCACTGGATCTTGATGCCCTTGGCGCCCGCCTTCATCGCCGACTGCATGCTCTTGCGCATGGCGCGGCGGAAGGAGACGCGGGAGGACAGCTGCTCGGCGACGGCCTGGGCCACCAGCTGAGCGTCCGTCTCCGGGTTCTTGACCTCAAGGATGTTCAGCTGGACCTGCTTGCCGGTCAGCTTCTCCAGGTCACCGCGGATGCGGTCGGCCTCGGCGCCACGGCGGCCGATGACGATGCCCGGACGCGCGGTGTGGATGTCGACGCGGACCCGGTCACGGGTGCGCTCGATCTCGACCTTGGAGATGCCGGCGCGCTCCATGCCGGACGTCATCATCCGGCGGATGGCGACGTCTTCCTTGACGTAGTCCTTGTAGAGCTTGTCGGCGTACCAACGCGACTTGAAGTCGGTGGTGACACCGAGCCGGAACCCGTGCGGGTTTACCTTCTGGCCCATTACCGGGTTCCTTCCTTGCTGCTGACGACCACGGTGATGTGGCTGGTCCGCTTGCGGATCCGGTAGGCACGGCCCTGGGCACGCGGACGGAACCGCTTCAGGGTCGGGCCCTCGTCGACGTACGCCTCGGAGATGAAGAGGCTGTCGGCGTCGGTGTGGTCGTAGTTGTGCGCGGCGTTGGCGATGGCGCTGTCGAGCACCTTGCCCACCGGAACCGAGGCTGCCTGCGGAGCGAATCGCAGAACAGCCTGGGCCTCCGTGGCGTCCATGCCACGGATGAGGTCCACCACACGGCGGGCCTTCATGGGCGTGACGCGGATGTACCGCGCCTGGGCCCTGGCTTCCATGGTTGTCCCTTCAGAGTTACTTACTTGTCTGTTGCGATCCGCGCCTAGCGGCGCTTCGACTTGCGATCGTCCTTGACGTGGCCCCGGAAGGTGCGGGTCGGCGAGAACTCGCCGAGCTTGTGGCCGACCATCGACTCGGTGACGAACACCGGGATGTGGGTCTTGCCGTTGTGCACCGCGATCGTGTGGCCCAGCATGGCCGGGACGATCATCGAGCGGCGGGACCAGGTCTTGATGACGTTCTTGGTGCCGGCTTCGTTCTGCGTGTCCACCTTCTTCATCAGGTGGTCGTCGACGAAGGGCCCCTTCTTCAAGCTACGAGGCATCTCAACCCGTCCTTAGCGCTTCTTGTTCGTCTTGCGGCGGCGGACGATGTACTTGTTCGACGCCTTCTTGGGCGAACGAGTACGGCCTTCCTTCTTGCCCCACGGGGACACGGGGTGACGACCACCGGAGGTCCGGCCCTCACCACCACCGTGCGGGTGGTCGACCGGGTTCATGACCACACCACGGACGGTCGGGCGGACGCCCAGCCACCGCTTACGGCCGGCCTTGCCCCAGTTGATGTTGCTCTGCTCGGCGTTGCCGACCTCGCCGACCGTGGCGCGGCAGCGCTGGTCGACCAGGCGGATCTCACCGGACGGCATGCGCAGGTGGGCCATGGAGCCCTCCTTCGCGAGCAGTTGCACGGAGGCGCCGGCCGAGCGGGCGAACTTGGCGCCGCCGCCCGGACGCAGCTCGATGGCGTGCAGCGTGGTACCGACCGGGATGTTGCGCAGGGCGAGGTTGTTGCCCGGCTTGATGTCGGCCCCGGGACCGTTCTCGACGCGGTCGCCCTGCGACAGGCCACGCGGCGCGAGGATGTAGCGCTTCTCGCCGTCCGCGTAGTGCAGCAGCGCGATGCGCGCGGTGCGGTTGGGGTCGTACTCGATGTGCGCGACCTTCGCCGGCACGCCGTCCTTGTCGTGACGACGGAAGTCGATCACGCGGTAGGCGCGCTTGTGGCCACCGCCCTGGTGGCGGACGGTCACACGACCGGAATTGTTACGGCCGCCCTTGCTGTGCAGGGGACGGACCAGCGACTTCTCCGGCGTGGACCGCGTGACCTCGACGAAGTCGGCGACGCTGGCGCCACGACGGCCAGGAGTCGTCGGCTTGTACTTGCGGATACCCATTGTCTCTCAGTCCTCGGAAGTGATTCCGAAATCTGGACGTTCCGGACCGCCGTCAGGCGGTCGGACCGCCGAAGATGTCGATACGGTCGCCCTCGGCGAGGGTCACGATCGCGCGCTTGGTCGCGGCACGCTGCCCGAAGCCCGTCCGGGTCCGCTTGCGCTTGCCCTGGCGGTTGATCGTGTTGACCCCGGTGACCTTGACCGAGAAGACCGCCTGGACGGCCTCCTTGATCTGGGTCTTGTTGGCACGCGGGTCGACGACGAACGTGTACTTGTTCTCGTCGAGGAGCGCGTAGCTCTTCTCGGACACGACCGGCTTGAGCAGGACGTCACGGGGGTCCGTGTATGCCTTGCTCGCCGGGGTGACGACGGTGTTCTTGCCCTCGGTGGCGTGGCGCTTCGCCTTGGCGACGCGCGCGGCCTTGGCGGCCTTGGCGGCCTTCGAGGCGATGGAGGGGTGACGCGTAGCCATCAGGCCTCGCTCCCTTCGGTGTCGTTGGCCTTGTTCGGGCCGGCGACGAAGGACTCGAAAGCGGCCTGGGTGAAGACCACGTCGTCCGAGACGAGAACGTCGTACGTGTTCAGCTGGCCCGGCTCCAGGATGTGGACCTGGGGCAGGTTGCGGGCGGACAGCCACGCGGCCTCGTCGGCGCGGTCGACGACCAGGAGCAGGTTCTTGCGCTCGCTGATCTTGCCGAACAGGCTCTTGGCGGCCTTCGTGCTGGGGGTCTCGCCCTCGACCACGCCGGAGACGACGTGGATGCGGTTGTGGCGGGCCCGGTCGGTGAGGGCGTGGCGCAGGGCCGCGGCCTTCATCTTCTTCGGGGTCCGCTGCGAGTAGTCGCGCGGCTGCGGGCCGTGCACGACGCCACCGCCGGCGAACTGCGGCGCGCGGGTCGAGCCCTGGCGGGCGCGGCCGGTGCCCTTCTGGCGGTACGGCTTCTTGCCGCCACCACGGACTTCACCGCGGGTCTTGGTCTTGTGCGTGCCCTGGCGGGCGGCGGCCAGCTGTGCGACGACGACCTGGTGGATCAGCGGAATGCTGACCTTCTCCACGCCGAAGATCTCCGCGGGGAGCTCGACGGTACCGGCCTTCTCGCCCGCCGGCGAAAGGATCGCGAGGTTGATTGAAGTACTCATCGGATTACCTCAGGCCCCCTTGGCCGCGGTGCGGACCAGGACGAGGCCGCCGTTCGGACCGGGAACCGCGCCCTTGATGAGCAGCAGACCCTTCTCCGCGTCAACGGCGTGGACGGTCAGGTTCTGGGTGGTGACCCGCTCGTTGCCCATGCGGCCCGCCATGCGCAGGCCCTTGAACACCCGGCCCGGGGTGGCGCAGCCGCCGATGGAGCCGGGAGAGCGGTGCTTGCGCTGGGTGCCGTGTCCGGCGCCGAGGCCACCGAAGTTGTGGCGCTTCATGACGCCGGCGAAGCCCTTGCCCTTGCTCTTGCCGGTGACGTCGACCTTGACGCCGGCCTCGAACACCTCGGCGGTGACTTCCTGGCCCAGCGTGTACTCGGAGGCGTCCGACGTGCGGATCTCGACGAGGTGACGACGCGGGGTGACGTCGGCCTTGGCGAAGTGACCCTTGAGGGGCTTGTTCACCTTGCGCGGGTCGATCTCGCCGAAGGCGATCTGGACGGACTCGTAGCCGTCGACGTCGTTCGTACGCACCTGGGTGACGACGTTGGGGCCGGCCTTGACGACGGTGACCGGAACAACGCGGTTGTTCTCGTCCCACACCTGCGTCATGCCGAGCTTCTCGCCCAGGATGCCCTTGATCTGCTTGGTCATCTCTCAGATCACCGCGCCTCAGAGCTTGATCTCGATGTCGACACCGGCCGGGAGGTCGAGTCGCATCAGAGAGTCAACGGTCTTGGGGGTCGGGTCGAGGATGTCGATCAGGCGCTTGTGCGTGCGCATCTCGAAGTGCTCGCGCGAGTCCTTGTACTTGTGCGGCGACTTGATGACGCAGTACACGTTCTTCTCAGTGGGCAGCGGCACCGGGCCCGCGACCGACGCACCCGTGCGGGTCACCGTCTCGACGATCTTCTTCGCCGAGGAGTCGATGACCTCGTGGTCGTAGGCCTTGAGCCGAATGCGGATCTTCTGTCCCGCCATGGCTACTCAGTAGTCCTGTCTCTTCTCACGCTCTGGAACCCGGTGTTCCCTTCGTTCTCTTCGCCTTCTCCGACCCACGCGGTCGGGCGTGTCGCGCTCCCGCTGACACAGATGTCCCTTGTTCGAACATCCCTGCGGGGAATGCGCACGGCCCTTCCGGAACCGCAGACCGGGGACGGAAGGCCCACCGGGTGCCTGGCCGGTGCCGCGCCGACGCTTCCCGGAAGATTCCCGTACGTCCAACCCACACGGGGTTGACGAGTACTGTGGGACTCGCTTCCGGTCCTCCCGGCGGGAGGCGCGCAGCATCAACACTCGGCCGAGCAACTCGGACAGTCTGCCACAGGGGGTGGGGGGCTGGCCAATCGAGCCGGAGAGAATACCCCCAAGGTGACAGAGGTCAAACCGTGTCCCCCGCGCCCGTCGCTCAGCGGCACAGCGGCCCACACCCCTGGGCAGCGGGTCCCTGGCCATCCTGCGCCACCCCGAGGCACGGGTCCGCCGCGGTCCGTCGTGCCGACGGGATACAGGCCGGCGCCCGCCTGCTCGGCGAGGTCGTCGATGATCTCCGCGCCCCACATCACCACCAGCGGGCCCAGCAGGAACTCAGGGCCCAGCGGCGTCTGCCCCGGCGCGGGGTAGGGGACGCCGACGTATCCGAACGCCGCGAGGAACCCGCGCGCGGCCTCGTGGATCTCGTACGCGCCAGTCTCCAGAAGCACGGTCTCCCAGGTCGCCGTGGGGATCGCCCGGCCCGGGAACCAACCGCAGGCCCGCAGCACCCGGTCGGTCCGCGCGGGCCGCTGTTCCCCCGCGGTCCCGTCCGCTTCCACGGCGTCCCGCCGGTGTCGGAACCCTCGGCGGCCGAAGTGTCGTCACGCCGCCGCGGCGGCGTCCGGGCGGCCTGGGCCGCGATCAGCCGGTCCAGCGCCTCGTCGGCGGTCCCGGCCAGCCGTTCCACGCGCTCGGTCGCGAGATGGTCCGCGCCGTTCTCGGCGATCCCAAGACGGCTGCCGCCCTCATCCGACCGGCCCACCGGAGACAGCGCCGTCCCCGCCTCCCGGCTCATCGACGCGCACACCTCGGCCTCCCACGCGTCGGGGAGCGGGTCGAACCGGACGGCCGAGCGGGTCACGACCGGGTCGACGGGCCAGCCGTAGGTCACCAGCCCGCCGAACTCGGCGAGGAACCGGCGCGCGGCCTCGTGCGCCACGAACCCGCCGCGCCGCAGCAGGAGCGCCTCTCAGGTGTCCGCCGGCACGGCACGGCCCGGCCGCCATCCCGCGCGCCGCAGGACGTCGTCGGTCTGCGGGGCCCAACGCCCCGCCCAGCCATGACGCGTTTACGAACGGCGTCCGCGCAGAGAGCGCCAGACATCCCCGATCGCCTCGGTGGAACGCAGCCACCAGCCTTCCAGCTTGTCTCGCACCGTCACAAACACCCACCGGCGCTTGAACCACGGCGGCAGCTTTCGAAACGGTACATACGTCAAGACGTCCCTGATGGGGTGCTCGGCGACGCCGCCGGGACCCTCGTCCCTCAGCGCCGTGAACAGTTCGGGCGTCAAGTCCCCGTTGAGTCGCGCCGCATGTCCCGCCGCGGTGAACGCATACCCCCGCTGATCGCGGTCCGGAAGCCGCATCGCCCTGACAATCCGCGGCGATGCCTCCTCCAACGAACACTGAAACGCCAGCCCGATCACCGCCGTGCCCAGGTGGTCCTCGCCGCGCTCGAACGCGGCATCCCACGCCTCGGGGTCGTCGAGGCCCAGCAGCCCCTCGCCGTTCTCCCAGTCCCACCCTGACGCCATAACCGACTTCCCCGCTTCACCCGTCACCCGTCGCACTTGGGCGGGAGCACCCGCTGCTTCTTGATGTTGTCGATCATGCCTGCCTTCTTCAGTTTGGTCAGGTCGCCCTGCGTGACACTCTTCGACGGATACGAGGACTGCACATGGCCGTGGTAGAGCTCCTTGACGATATTGCCGTCCTTGTCCGTGATCGCGCGGTGCCGGTCCAGCACCACGATCTCGTTGTTCACGTGGTCCACTCCGAGGCGCCTGGTGACGTTCGGGTTGTTCGGGTCCAAGTCGATGGACCGATCCAGCGCCGCCTGCCCGTTGGTGGGCGCACGGCTGACTTCGCCCTTGGCCGACGAGCCGCTGGCCGAACCGTGCTTGCTGTACTCCGAGTCGTCATAGACGCGGACCGGCTGAGTGCTGTCTCCCTCCAGACCGAGCGGGTCAGTCCAGCGGAAGGGGTTGTCGACGTATGCGTGCGGGTTCGGGCCGGGGACCAGACCGAGTGGATCGGGGGTGAGGAAGCTCGCCGTGTCCGGGTCGTAGTAGCGCGCCAGGTTGTAGTGCAGGCCCGTCTCGGCGTCGCGGTACTGGCCCGGGAAGGCCAGCGGGCACAGGTCGCCGTCGGCGGCGGCGAGGGGGCGGCCCCACAAGCTCGTCGCGGACCGCCAGGCGATCGTGCCGTCCTCACTGACGAGTTCGCTGGGCGTGCCGACCAGGTCGGTGACGATGGCGTAGAACTGCCTGTCGATCGTCTCCGGGTCGTCGGCTCGCCAACGTCTCCGTACCTGGGCCGCCGCACGGTGGGTGCCCGGCTCCCAGTCCCAGGTGTCGGTCTCCACCCGGTCGTCACGGGCTGTCTGCTGCTCCGCGAGGTTGGCACCGTCCCAGGTGAAGAGGGTCTCGTCCGTGGTCGAACCGTCCTCGTGCACACGCCACTTGGCGATGCGCCGGCCCATCACGTCGTAGCCGTACCGCCACACCCCACGGTCGGGCGTCACCACCTCCGTGAGTCGGTCGTCAGCGTCCCAGGCGTACCTCCAGATCCGCCGCAGCCCGGACAGCGTGCGCCGGACCATCCGGACCACGCGGCCCTGGCCGTCGTGTTCGTACCGGGTACGACCCGCCGACGTGGCCTTCGTACCGCGGTGCCCGATCGGGCCCTGTGCGTCCACCCCGCCCGTCGCAGGGTGGGCGGCGGCGGTGAGGTTGCCGAGTTCGTCGTAGGCGTACGTCTCGGTCCAACTCTCGGCGGACACCCGTGTGACACGGCCCGCGCGGTCGAGATCGAACCTTCGGGTGCCGCCCAGTCGCTCGGTGATCGCGGTGACATGGCCGTCCCCGCGGTAGGCGTAGGACCGGGCCTGCCGAACGGCGTCCGCGCTGCTTCCCGAGCGGATGACCTGCTCGACGAGCCGGTGACCGGCGTCCCAGGACTGCGTCAGCGTGGCGGCGCCGGCCAGGTCGCGGGCGATCTCGCGGCCGGCCGCGTCATGGGTGAACGTCAGCTCACCGGCCGCGGTGACGAGCGACGTGGGCAGGCCCGCTGCGTCGTACGACCAGTGCGAGGTCGCTCCCGAGGGCGTGGTGCGCCGTACGCGTCGGCCCAGGGGGTCGTACACGCTGCTGACCGTCCGGCCGTCGACGGTCTCGGCGACAGTCCTGCCCATCGCGTCGTAGTTGTAGACGACCGTGCTGCCGGGGTTCACCGCCTCGACCAGTCGTCCGACGGCGTCGTACCGCAGCGTGGTGAGGGCGCCGTCGTCCGTGCGGGTCGTCACCACGCGCCCGGCGGCGTCCCGGGTGAGACGGACGGTCTGGCCGGCACCGTTCGTCCGTTCGATCTGGCGGCCTGCCGCATCGTGGACGTAGTCGAGCGTACGGCCGTCGAAGTCCGTCTCGCTCGTCAGGCGGCCGGCCGAGTCGTAGCGGTAACTCCACACGTCGCCGTGCGGATTGGTCACGCCGATGAGCCGTAGCTCGGCGTCGTGGGCAAAGAGGTAGCGGGTGCCGTCCGGGTCGGTTCGGGCGCTGGGCAGGTCAAAGGCGCCGTACTCGAACGAGGTGGTGAACGCTCCCGGCTCACACCACTCAGTGAGGTTGCCCTGTGCGTCGTACGACCAGGTCTCCCGTCCGCCGTCCGCGCGCTCCCGCCACAGCAGGCGGCCGTCCGGGCTCCAGCCCTGCCGGACGGTCCCGCCGACCGCGTCGTTGATCTGCACGACGCGACCGAACGCGTCCCGGCGCACGGTGACGACGCTCCCCCGCGGGTCCACGACCCCCACGGGCAGCCCGGCGTCATCGGTGTCGAAGCGGAACGTGTTGCCGAGCGCGTCGGTCTGCGCGATCCGGTGTCCGCGTTCGTCGTAGGTGTACTCGCTCACCGCTCCCAGCGGATCGGTACTGGTGAGCAGGTTGCCCCGGTCGTCGTATGTGCATTCCCAGCGCGTCCCGTCGGCTTCCGTGAGAGCGACAGGCAGCATGTCGTCGCGGTACTCCACCTGGACACAGGTCCCGTCCGGCCGGTCCATCCGGACCGGTTGGCCGTGCGCGCCCAGACTGAAGCGGGTCGTGTTGCCCAGTTGGTCGGTACGGGACAGAAGCCGCCCGTAGCGGTCCCACTCCGAGTACTCGAAGTGGCCGAGGGGATCGGTCACGGCGACGAGTTGGTGCAGCTCGTTGTGCCGGTACGTCGTGGTGTTGCCGAGCGCGTCGGTGTAGCGGGTCTCCCGGCGCTCGGTGTCGTAGGCGATGGTGCAGGACAGCCGGCCGTCGGCCCCTTCGCCCCGGACGCAGCGGTCCTGCTCGTCGTAGGTGAAGCGGTACCAGCAGCCGATGCGGTCGGTCCACGAGGTGATGCGCCCGCGCTCGTCGTAGGTGAGTCTCAGGGGCAGACCACTGGAGTCGAAGACCTCGGTGAGGTGGCCTTCGGGGCTGTAGCCGAAGCGTCTGAGGAGCGTGCCCTGCGGGCCGTTCTCCGGATCGCGCAGACGCAGCCCGGTGACGCGCCCGCCGTCGGTGTCCACGTGGAGGTACCGGCCGCCCGAGTCGCGCACGGCGACGGGGGTGCCGTCGGCATCGCGCTCGAAGTCGATCCGGTAGCCGTTGCGGTCCGTCATGGCGGCGATCAGGAGGGTGAACGGCTCGTCGCCCCTCGCGGGGCGCCGGGGCGGCGCGAAGTGGCGCGTGACGCCCGTGAGCGGGTCGGTGACGCGCAGCGGGGCGCCTGGGGTGCCGTCCCAGTCCAGTGGTCGGCGGGGTCCCTCGGTGGGCAGGACCGAGGTGCCGGGCCGGGGCACGGGATACAGGAGGATCATGCCGTCTTCGGTGGCGTGGACGGCACCCTGGTCGTCCAGTTCCAGGCGCTCGTCGAGCGTGGAGGCCCAGGAGGGGCCGAAGGAGCGGCCCGCCCAGTAGGTCGACAGATGGGTGCGGCGCAGGACCAGCGGGAGCAGGCCCGGCAGGTCGACATCGGTCTCCGCCATCAGCATCTCGCCGGAGACCATGTCGATGGGGTCGCCGTTCAGGCAGCGGCCCTTGCCGGGTTTGCTCTTGGCGAGGGCGTCGTCGGCCTCGCGGCGCAGTCCCTTCCCGAGCCCTTTGGCCATCCCCTTCAGGCCCGTCTTGCCCAGGCCCTTCAGGCCCTTGGCGAGTTTGCCGAAGCTGGTGATGCCCTTGCCGCCGGGTATGCAGTCCAGGGCCGCGAAGGCGACGTCCCACAGGGATGCCTTGCCCTGGGAGTATTTGTAGAGGGTGTCGGCGAGGACGACGAGGGCCGCGATCAGGACGATCGCACCGAGGATCGGCCCGCCGATGATCATCGCGATGATGCCGACGACCGCGACGACCACCTTGCAGACCGCGACGATGGTGTCCCAGTTGTTCTCGAACCAGTGGCCGATGTCCTGCCACCACGACCGGTTCTGGATCCCCGCGTCCGACGCCTCGTCGATCCTCGACTTCGCCTCGCGCGCCGCCTCGTCGCGCATCGCCCGCGCGTCCGCGGCCATCTTCTTCGCCGCGTCCAGCGCGTTCTGGGCGGCGGTGACGTCCGACTGCGCCTTCTCGTGCGCCGACCGGGCGTTCCGCACGTCTCGGGCCGCGGCCCGCACCTTCGCCTCGTCCGGCCCGTCGGCATCCGACCTGCTGCCCGTCGGGTCGTCCTTGTACTTGTCCGCCTCCTTGCCGGCCCGGGTCACCCACGAATCGGCCGACGCCAGACGGGACTTGGCCGAAGCCAGCTCGGACTGCGCCTCCCTCGCCCTGGCCAGGGCCCGGTCCGCGAGCGCCTGCGCCCGCTCCAGCTCGGGCCAGAAACCGGCGAGGGCGTCGCCGCACATCGCGTACGACGTCCTCAGCTTCTTCAGGTCCTTCGGGACGTCCCCGAACTGCTCCTTGAATGCCTCGGCCGACTTGCCCGCCCACTGAAGCAGCGTGTCCTCGCCCGCCATGCCCTTGACCAGACGCAGCGCGTCGGACACATCGTCCGCGAAGTCGTGCAACTGCTTCGCCAGGGAACGCACCCGCTGCGGATCCCCCGGTGTCGGGTCCTTGTCAAGATCCAGCGGATGCCAGTCCGCGGGCCGATGCCCCACCATCCCGCAACCCCCGTCACATGCGCATCCTCAACAACCAGGTGCACCCGCGAACTTACCGGGAACGGCTGTGCGAGAGAACCCGGGCGGGACGGCGGTCGCCCGAGCCGCCCGCCGGGTGGGGCGGCTCGGGCGAGCGTCGTGGTGGGCGGGTCAGATGACGCCCTGGGCCAGCATCGCGTCGGCGACCCGCTCGAAGCCGGCGATGTTCGCGCCGGTCACGTAGTCGCCGGGGAGGCCGTAGCGTTCAGCGGTCTCATGGCACGTGGTGTGGATGTCCCGCATGATGCGGGCCAGTTCCTCCTCGACACGGGCGGCCGTCCACGCGGTGCGCGACGCGTTCTGCGCCATCTCCAGGGCGCTGACCGCGACCCCGCCCGCGTTCGCCGCCTTGCCGGGCCCGAAGGCCACCCCCGCGCGCTGGAGCAGCTGCACGGCCCCGGGTGTCGTCGGCATGTTCGCGCCCTCCGACACCGCCTTCACACCGTTGCGGACGAGGGTGGCCGCGTCGTGCTCGTCCAGCTCGTTCTGCGTCGCCGACGGCAGCGCGACATCGGCCGGGACCTCCCAGACCCGTCCGCCGGGCACAAACCGCGCGGACGCGCCCCGGCGCTCGGCGTAGGCGCTGATCCGGCCGCGTTCGACCTCCTTGACCTGCTTGAGCAGATCCAGGTCGACGCCCTTGTCGTCGACCACGTATCCGCTGGAGTCCGAGCAGGTCAGCGGGTTCGCGCCGAGGGCGAGGAGTTTTTCTATGGTGTAGATGGCGACGTTTCCGGAGCCGGAGACGACCGCCGACAGGCCCTGAAGGTCCTCGCCGCGCTCGCGCAGCATCTCCGCCGCGAACAGCACGTTCCCGTACCCGGTCGCCTCCGGCCGGATCAGGGACCCGCCCCAGTGCGGGCCCTTGCCGGTGAGGACGCCGGACTCCCAGCGGTTGGTGATCCGCCGGTACTGGCCGAACAGATAACCGATCTCACGGGTGCCTACGCCGATGTCACCCGCCGGGACGTCGGTGTGCTCGCCGATGTGCCGGTGCAACTCCGTCATGAACGACTGGCAGAACCGCATGACCTCCGTGTCGCTGCGGCCGTGCGGGTCGAAGTCGCTGCCGCCCTTGCCGCCGCCGATGCCGAGCCCGGTGAGCGCGTTCTTGAAGATCTGCTCGAAACCGAGGAACTTCACGATGCCGAGGTTCACCGTCGGGTGGAAGCGCAGGCCGCCCTTGTACGGGCCGAGCGCGCTGTTGAACTCGACGCGGAAACCGCGATTGACGTGGACCCGGCCGTGATCGTCCTGCCACGGCACCCGGAAGATGATCTGCCGCTCCGGCTCGCACAGCCGCTCGATGAGCCCCGGCTCCGCGTACTCCGGACGGGCCGCGAGCACCGGCGCAAGCGTCTCCAGCACCTCTCGGACGGCCTGGTGGAACTCGGATTGGGCCGGGTTGCGGTGTTCGATCTCCGCCCGCAGGAGGTCGAGTGCGGACGGAGAGGACAGCGCAGTCGGCGAAATTCTCGCTTCGGATCGGGTCGTCACGTGGTTCCCTTCGGGGCACGGCTGCTACCGGTACACACCGGTGGTGAGCGCTCGGCGCCGTTGCCGCGCGCAGGACTGGGGCCGCCCCCGGGTGGACGTCCAGGGGCGGCCGGCACCTCAGTGTTACCTCTGTGTAAACCCGGAGGCCAGTCTCCCTGCGGCGGCTGTCCGCACTCTGAGACCCGCGCCGTCGCGGCTCAGTCCGCGAAGCGGAACGTCGAGGTGATCGCGTCGAAGATGTCGAAGAACGAGTCGGCCAGGTCGAGGACCTGGCTGCTGCCTGCGACGAGGGCCACCTTGCCCTGCTGCCCGGGGACCGGGATGTACGTCTGCATCAGCACGGCCCGTACCGTGCGGTTGAGGCTGTCGCCCGGGACGGGGATGTCCTCGATGCCATGGGTGCGGGCGGCCGGGCCCACTCCGGGTAGGTCGACGGTCGTCACCTTGCGCCAGGAGTCGCCGGGCTTCCTCGCTTCCTTGACGGCGAGTTGGGAGGCGATCGTGGCGGGGTCGTTGGGCAGCGGCGCGCCCTCGCTGGTACGTCCGCCGACGAGGGAGACGGTGACCGAGCCGGTGATCGGGGTGTCACCGCCGAACGTCTCCGCCATGCAGCCGCAGTACAGCGCGCCGGACTTCCAGGCGTCGGCCGCGGCCTTCTGGAGGAAGCCGGTGTACGTGTCGCGGTACGGGGCCAACTCCGGATGCTGTTCGACCCGTTCGTTCACCATGCGCCGGATCGAGTCGTCACGCG
Source organism: Streptomyces diversicolor (assembly GCF_057537855.1). NCBI lineage: Bacteria > Bacillati > Actinomycetota > Actinomycetes > Kitasatosporales > Streptomycetaceae > Streptomyces > Streptomyces diversicolor. Next base: position 11,199 of record NZ_BAAJXA010000056.1, on the reverse strand, counting down.
ACTCCGGGCGTACGTCGAACTCCCACCACGACTCCGGCACCCTGATGCGGAAGCCGCCGCGCTCGATGGTGAGCGCCTCCATGTAGCGGGCCATGGCTGTGGTGTCCCCCGTTTCGTCGGTCACTTGTCCAGGCAGCATGCTGTTGTACGGTGCGGCTCAGCCTACGAGAACGGGGGACGGACGCATGGGCAAGGGCAAGAGCGACCTCTCGCTGCCGCTGACCGAGTTGGAGGACTACGGCCGGCGTCTGCGCTCGATCAAGACCCGTCTGAACCACACCAAGAAGCTCTTCGAGAGCTACAAGGACGACATCGGCGACGGCAAGGTCAACGGCGCCCTCGACGACTTCGAGTCGAACTGGGAGGACGGGCGCGAGGACATCACACAGCAACTGGACGCCCTCGCCGACATGTCCGACACGGTGGTACGCGAGTTCAAGAAGCTCGACGACGAACTGGCAAAAAAGGTCAACGAGGCGGTGAAAACACAGGACACCCGCCCCCCAGGCCAACGGGAACCGAAATAGCGGCTGTCCCCGAAGCGGTCAGCGAATCCGACGCCTTTCCACCGGGCCGGGGTACGCGGGAGGTACGTCTGAGGTGAGTCTCCGCCAGACCGCCCGCGCCGATCGCCGGCCGTTGCCGCACCACCGCCCAGAACTCCAGCCGACGGACCAGGGACCGCGCACTCCCCGCGCCACCGGGCACCTGCCGACCGTCCGCTTCACATGACCCGACGTGCCCCGGGCCCCGTGCACCTTCGGCAGACCGTCGCCGGCCCCCGCGAGGTCGAGGACCTCGATTGCCGTCCCTCGCCGGGGAGTTGAAGCAGGTGGCGAGGGAGACGTTCCGTTCCGGGCGCGGCCGCCCCGAATGCCGAGAGGCCCGTACGACCGGGGTCGTACGGGCCTCTCAGAGACCTGCCGGGTCAGACCGAGATCACTTGTTGATCTTGGTGACCTGACCGGCGCCCACCGTCCGGCCACCCTCACGGATGGCGAACTTCAGGCCCTCTTCCATGGCGACGGGCTGGATGAGCTCCACCTTCATCTCGGTGTTGTCACCCGGCATGACCATCTCGGTGCCCTCGGGGAGGGTCACGACGCCGGTCACGTCCGTCGTACGGAAGTAGAACTGCGGACGGTAGTTGTTGAAGAACGGCGTGTGGCGGCCACCCTCGTCCTTGGAGAGGATGTAGGCCTGCGCCTCGAACTCGGTGTGCGGGGTGACCGAGCCCGGCTTGATGATGACCTGGCCGCGCTCGACGTCCTCGCGCTTGATGCCGCGGAGGAGCAGACCGACGTTCTCACCGGCCTGGCCCTCGTCGAGCAGCTTGCGGAACATCTCGATGCCGGTGACCGTGGTGGAGGTCTTCTCCGGCTTGATGCCGATGATGTCGACGGTCTCGTTGACCTTGAGGACACCACGCTCGATACGGCCGGTGACGACCGTACCGCGACCGGTGATGGTGAAGACGTCCTCGATCGGCATCAGGAACGGCTTGTCGACGTCGCGCTCCGGCTCGGGGATCGCGCTGTCGACGGCGTCCATCAGGTCCAGGACCGACTGGCCCCACTCCTTGTCGCCCTCAAGGGCCTTGAGCGCCGAGACCTTGACGACCGGAACGTCGTCGCCCGGGAACTCGTACTCGGAGAGGAGCTCACGGACCTCAAGCTCGACGAGCTCAAGGATCTCCTCGTCGTCCACCATGTCGGCCTTGTTCAGGGCGACGACGATGTACGGAACGCCGACCTGGCGGGCCAGAAGCACGTGCTCCTTGGTCTGCGGCATCGGGCCGTCGGTGGCGGCGACCACCAGGATGGCGCCGTCCATCTGCGCGGCACCGGTGATCATGTTCTTGATGTAGTCCGCGTGACCCGGGCAGTCGACGTGGGCGTAGTGGCGCGCCTCCGTCTGGTACTCGACGTGCGCGATGGAGATGGTGATACCGCGCTGACGCTCCTCAGGAGCCTTGTCGATCTGGTCGAAGGCCGAGGCCTCGTTCAGGTCCGGGTACTTGTCGTGCAGCACCTTGGTAATGGCGGCCGTGAGGGTCGTCTTACCGTGGTCGATGTGACCGATGGTGCCGATGTTGACGTGCGGCTTAGTCCGCTCGAACTTCGCCTTCGCCACTGGGGTCCTCCTGTGGAGTGGTTCTGTACGCCTTACTTCATCGGCGCCAGGTGATCTTTGCTGTAAAGGCCCGGAACCCGGGGGCGTTCCGTCCGCGTTCGCGGGGGAATGCCCCTGGAGGCTCCGGAGTCAAGCCTACGGCGTGTGAACGGGGTGCGTTACTCGCCCTTGGCCTTCGCGATGATCTCCTCGGCGACGTTCCGCGGAACCTCGGCGTAGGAGTCGAACTGCATCGAGTAGCTTGCGCGACCCGACGTCTTGCTGCGGAGGTCGCCGACGTAGCCGAACATCTCCGACAGGGGCACGAGGCCCTTGACGACGCGGGCACCGGCCCGCTCCTCCATGGCCTGGATCTGACCACGGCGGGAGTTGATGTCGCCGATGACCTCACCCATGTAGTCCTCGGGCGTGGTGACCTCGACGGCCATCATCGGTTCGAGCAGCACGGGGCTGGCCTTGCGCGCGGCCTCCTTGAAGGCCTGCGAGCCGGCGATCTTGAACGCGAGTTCGGAGGAGTCGACCTCGTGGTAGGCACCGTCGAGCAGGGTGACCCGGACGCCGGTCATCTCGTAGCCCGCCAGGATGCCGAACTGCATGGCCTCCTGCGCACCGGCGTCGACCGAAGGGATGTACTCCTTCGGGATACGGCCACCGGTCACCTGGTTCACGAACTCGTACGCCATGTCGCCGCTCTCGATCGGCTCGATCGAGATGATGACGCGACCGAACTGACCGGTACCACCCGTCTGCTTCTTGTGGGTGTACTCGACCTTGTCGACCTTCTTGCGAATGGTCTCGCGGTACGCGACCTGCGGCTTGCCGACGTTGGCCTCGACCTTGAACTCACGGCGCATGCGGTCGACCAGCACCTCAAGGTGCAGCTCGCCCATGCCGCCGATGACGGTCTGGCCGGTCTCCTCGTTGGTGTGCACCTGGAAGGAGGGGTCCTCCTCCGCGAGACGCTGGATGGCGACACCCAGCTTCTCCTGGTCACCCTTGGACTTGGGCTCGATCGCGACCTCGATGACCGGCGCCGGGAAGTCCATCGACTCCAGGATGACCGGGTTCTTCTCGTCGCTCAGCGTCTCACCGGTGGTGGTCTGCTTCAGGCCCATGACGGCGACGATGTCGCCGGCGCCCACCGACTCGATCTCCTCACGCTTGTTGGCGTGCATGCGGTAGATCTTGCCGATGCGCTCCTTGCGGCCCTTGACGGAGTTGAGCACGGCGGAGCCGGACTCCAGGCGGCCGGAGTACACGCGGACGAAGGTGAGCTTGCCCAGGTGCGGGTCGCTCATGATCTTGAACGCCAGCGCGGACAGCGGCTCGTCCTCGGACGGCTTGCGCTTGATGATCACCTCGGGGTCCTTGACGTCGTGGCCCTCGATGGCCTCGACGTCCAGGGGCGAGGGGAGGTAGCGCACGACCGCGTCGAGCAGGGGCTGGACGCCCTTGTTCTTGAACGCGGTACCGCAGAACACCGGGGTGACGGTGGTGCCGGTGCCCTTGCCGGACGCGATGGTGATACGACGGATGGCCGCGTACAGCTGCTCCACGGTGGGCTCCTCGCCCTCCAGGTACAGCTCCATCAGCTCTTCGTCGTTCTCGGCGACGGCCTCAAGCAGCTTGCCGCGCCACTCGTCGGCGGCCTCGGTGTGGGTGGCCGGGATGTCGATGGTGTCGTACATCTCGCCCTTGGTGGCCTCGGCGGACCACACCAGAGCCTTCATCGTCACCAGGTCGACGACGCCCTTGAAGTCCGCCTCGGCACCGATCGGCAGCTGCATGACCAGCGGCTGGGCACCCAGTCGGTCGGAGATCATGTCGACGCAGCGGTGGAACTCGGCACCGGTGCGGTCGAGCTTGTTGACGAAGCAGATGCGCGGAACGCCGTAGCGGTCCGCCTGACGCCACACCGTCTCGGACTGCGGCTCGACGCCGGCGACGCCGTCGAACACCGTCACGGCACCGTCGAGGACGCGCAGGGAGCGCTCCACCTCGACCGTGAAGTCGACGTGGCCCGGGGTGTCGATGATGTTGATGGTGTGGTCGACGTCTTCCAGCGGCCAGTGACAGGTGGTGGCAGCAGAGGTGATCGTGATGCCACGCTCCTGCTCCTGCTCCATCCAGTCCATGGTGGCAGCGCCGTCGTGGACCTCACCGATCTTGTAGGAAACGCCGGTGTAGAACAGGATCCGCTCGGTGGTGGTCGTCTTGCCCGCGTCGATGTGGGCCATGATGCCGATATTGCGCACCTTGGCCAGGTCAAGCGAAGTGGTAGCCATAAGGCTTCAGTCTTCTCTCGGTTCTCGATGGGGTAGCGACTACCAGCGGTAGTGCGCGAAGGCCTTGTTGGACTCGGCCATCTTGTGCGTGTCCTCGCGCTTCTTCACCGCGGCACCGAGGCCGTTGGAGGCGTCGAGGAGCTCGTTCAGCAGACGCTCGGTCATGGTCTTCTCGCGACGGGCGCGGGAGTAACCGACCAGCCAGCGCAGCGCCAGGGTGTTGGCACGGCCGGGCTTGACCTCGACCGGGACCTGGTAGGTGGCGCCACCGACACGGCGGGACTTGACCTCAAGGGTCGGCTTGATGTTCTCAAGGGCGCGCTTGAGCGTGATGACCGGGTCGTTGCCGGTCTTCTCGCGCAGACCCTCCATGGCGCCGTAGACGATGCGCTCGGCGGTGGAGCGCTTGCCGTTCAGCAGCACCTTGTTGATCAGGGAGGTCACCAGAGGGGAGCCGTAAACCGGGTCGATGATGACCGGGCGCTTCGGGGCGGGGCCCTTACGAGGCATTCTTACTTCTCCTTCTTGGCGCCGTAACGGCTGCGGGCCTGCTTGCGGTTCTTGACACCCTGGGTGTCGAGGGAGCCACGGATGATCTTGTAGCGAACACCCGGCAGGTCCTTCACACGGCCGCCGCGCACGAGCACGATGGAGTGCTCCTGCAGGTTGTGTCCCTCACCCGGAATGTAAGCGGTGACCTCGATGCCGCTGGTCAGACGCACACGCGCGACCTTACGCAGGGCCGAGTTCGGCTTCTTCGGGGTGGTCGTGAACACACGCGTGCAGACGCCACGACGCTGGGGGGAACCCTCAAGTGCGGGCGTCTTGTTCTTCTCGACCTTGTCCTGCCGGCCCTTGCGGACCAGCTGCTGGATCGTAGGCACTACTTCTCCGGTTTCTGTGTGCCGATGCGTACAGCTAACCTGGAACGCCTCCGACCCACGCGGTCGGGTGTGTCGAATCCCGCAGACTCCCGCCGAGCGGCGAAAAGGTCGCAGATTACGGTGGCCGATGTCGGCTCGCCATGCGGTTGAAGGCACGCACGAGAGCCAGGGCACACCCCAGGCACAAGGTCTGAGCGTACCCAGCGCATTCGCTGCGGTCAAAACAAATGGGTCACGCCAGTACCGCGTCGTGGGCCATGTCAAGCCCACGCCCCGTCAATGATCTTCGAATCGGCGATCCGGGCACGTCGGAGGCCGTTCCACAAAGATAGCCCGGCGTTTCCCTGTACGACGAGGAACGACCACCGCCGAATGCATGCGCCCTACACGCCGAGTACGGGGCCCGCCCTGCCGCTGCCACGCGGCCCGGCCCTACGGCCGGGGGCGGCACCCCGGCCGTACGGCCTCCCGGTGGGTCAGCGCTGGGCGCGGCGGGCCGCGGCACGCTCCGCGGCGAAGACGTCCTCCAGGCGGAACAGTGCCGCCCGGCCCGCCCTGCCGGCCGCCGCGAGGTGGCCCAGCTGGACCCATTTGCGGATGGTCGCCGGGGCGACGCCGGCCTCCCGGGCGGCCAAGGCGCCGGGGATCAGCGTCGGCGGGTCGGCCCTCATCGGTGGCTCCACTCCCCCTCGTTCCAGGTGTGCCGGTAGGCCGGGTCGTCGTGGCAACCGCAGTCGGGCACCGAGCAGCGGCAGCCGGGATTGACGCAGAGGACGGCGGCGCGCTCCGGGAAGGCCCGCAGCGACACGGAGTCGCACCAGGGACAGCGGCCGGAGACGCGTACCACGGTTTCGGTGTCACCCAGCGCACGGGCGCACCGCCGGGCCATCCGCCGGGTCTCGTCCCGTACGTGCGCGGCGAGTACGGGGTCGGCGGCGACGGCGTCGAGCAGGGCGGTGATCCGGCGCAACCGCTCGGGCACGGACGCCCGGCGCACGCGCGGCAGGCCGAGCCGGTCCCGCACGGCCTCCTCCAGTTCCAGCACGCCGTCGGTGATGTCGCGGATGGTGTCGGAGATGTGCAGCCGCAGCGGGGCCGCGCTGGGGCCGGGGGCGACGAGGCCGTGCCGCTGTTCGAGGAGCAGCGCCTCCTCGCGTTCCGCGCGGAGCCGGCCGACGCTGCCGGGCGGGGGCGGGGCGGCCGGGCCGTGGGCCTGACCGGGGCGGCCGGGGGCGAGTTCGGCGGACAGTTCGGGGAACTGCTGGAGGAGCCGGCCGATCCAGAGGGCGGCGTGCTCGGCGGGGTTCACCGGGGAGGAGGCGGGGGCGGGGCCCGAGGCGCGGATCCTTCGACGGTCCGGGGTGGGGCGATGGTCAGACAACGGGGCCTCCGCGCCGGACGACGGGTCGCAGGACCGGGAGGAGGCGCGCGGGAACGGCGACGGGGCGCCCAGAGCGCCAGAGCCGGCCGCCGCAGACGCCGTCGAACCAGTTGCCTGCGGGGGCCACGGCCTCCTCGCACTCGCGCCGGACCGTGCAGCGGGCGCAGGCACGCAACGCGGGGGCGGCCTCCGTGGCCTTCCTGGCGAACACGACCCTGGGCGGGAGTCCGGCACAGGCGGCCGCGGTGCGCCAGCCCCGCGGCTCGTCGAAGGGGCGGGGGACCTGGACCGGTCTCGGTCGGGGCGGTGGGCACGAGCCGGTGGCGGGCATGGGGCCCCCCTCTGGGACGGGTGTGACGCGAGGCGTCCCAGATTTACAGATTGCGCGTGCGCTCGCAACGTAATGGGTCGGCAGGGGCCGCGGGCCGACGTTTACAGGCGCCCAACCACCCCAACTGGCCTCTGTCTTGGCGATTCTTTGCACATCCTGCACGTGAGGGCACGTAATACCGTGCGCGCAAGCAAGCTAAACTTGCTGCCCTCCAAAGGAAGCGAGCCCACACATGACCGGCCGGGATCTGGACGCGTTCGCCGCGTGGGTCGAGGACCTGATGCGCGACCGCGGCTACGACATCGACAACCCACGCGGCGGTGGCAAGTCGCGCATCGCGGACGAGGCGGGGGTGCACCGCGCCGCCGTCACCCGCCTGTTGCAGCGGCAGAGCATGCCGGACCTCGAAACCACGCGCCGACTCGCCCGCGCGCTGGGGGTGCCGGTCCGCGAGATGCTGATCCGCTCCGGCCGGCTGACCGCCGAGGAACTGGCCGACCCCCACGACCACCCGGCCGCGCCCGGCGCGGAGTTCGGCCGCCGCCCCACGCTCGAAGAAGTCGCCGATCTGCTGGGGGTGCCGGCCGACCGGCGGGAGATGTTCGTCCGCGTTGTCGAGCAGTTCCTGCCCAACGACCCGCCCGCCATGGAACACATCCCCGAGGACGCGGGGGAGCTGACGGAGGCCACCGCCACAGCGTCCCGCACCGCCGACTGACCTTCACCCCCGCTCGCAGCGCGGCCTCTCCGCTCCTTTCCCGCCCCCCGCCTCCCGCCTCCCGCCTCCCGCTGGACACAGCCTCCCCCCACCCACTCACCTCGCACTTTCGCCCCTCGGGCTCTCTGACGCACCTCTCGGCACATCCCACTCGCCGAATTAGTTGCGTGCGCGCACGCTCCTCTGTCACAGTTGGTGCAGCGGCGGAGCTGTGCCCGCAGGCCGGCCGCACACTGGCTCGTCGCGTCCCGCCCGCCCTCCCGAAGCTGTCCCGAGGTGACCCAGGCATGACCACACCCACTCCACCCAGCGCCTTCCCGGACGTCGAGGCCATGGTCGTCGACATCCTGGAGGACGACCCGAGGCTTTCCGGCGCGCTCGTCACCGTCCAGGCGCCGCCGGACTTCGACGGCACGGACGCCGCCGTGCTCGTCAACCGGCGCGGCGGCGCCTGGGTCGGCGAACGCCACGTCGACCAGCCGCTGATCGAGCTGGAGGTGTACGGCCCGACCAAGCAGGCCGCGCACGTCCTCGCCAACGACGCCCGCCAGACCCTGCTGGCCACGGCGGGCCACCGGTACGGCACGAACCTCGTCACGGAGGTGGAGGAACAGGACGGCCCGCGCTGGCTGCCCGACTACCTCTACTCCGCGGCCAACCGCTACGTGACCGTGATGAAGGTGTACGTGGACGTCTACTGACGACCCGACCGACGCCGTACCCACCCGCGCGGCCCGCCCCGTGCACCGCGCCCCAGTTCGAAGGCCCCGCCACCCCGGCGGGGCCTTCGCCGTATCCGGACCACCGAGGTAACAGCAGCCATCCCCGCTCCACCCACCACCTCACCAAGGAGAACCACCACCATGGCAGGAACCAACTCCTCCGAGATCCGCATCGCCGGCGTAGGCCGCCTCTTCGTCGCCAAGGCCGACACCGCCGTACCGACGGCCTTCACCGACTCCGCCACCGACTGGGCGGAGTGGACGGACCTCGGCTTCACCTCCGGTGACGGCGTCACCTTCAGCAAGAAGGACAAGCTGGAGCCGGTCGACGTGTGGCAGGCCGTCAGCCCGGTGCACTTCGTGTACTCGGACCGCGACCTGACCCTGAAGTTCGCGCTGATGCAGTTCAACGAGGACACGCTGCCGTTCTTCATGGGCGGCGGTTCGATCGGCGCGGTCACCGGTTCGACCGGCGTCTACAAGTACGACATCGCCGACCGGCCGTACGCCGACGTGCGCGCCCTCGGCCTGGAGTTCACGGACGTCAAGGCGAGCGACGGCACCACCGTCACCTACCGCTTCGGCATCCCGCGCGGCCAGGTCACCGCGGCGGACGACATCAAGCTGGCCCGCAAGTCGGCGGCCCAGTTCGGCATCACCTTCACGGCGATGGCCGCCACCGACGGCTCGGCGCTGGCCGGCTTCGTGATGAAGGACACCGCGTACGCCGCGTCCTGACCCGCCGGGGTGGGACGGCCCCCTCGGTCCGCCCCACCCCGGACCCGCACCACGCCCCCCTTCCCCACGCAAGGAGTCACCATGGCCCGTTTCGACGTCAACGCAGCACGCGCCCAGCGTCTGGAAGCCCTCGGCCGTACCTGGTCGTTCGAACTCGACGGCGAGAGCTACACCCTGCCCACCGAGCTGACCCGCGCGACCGCGAAGGCCCTGCGCAAGCTCGACGACAACGACGTGGACGGGCTGCTGCGCCTGCTGCTCGGCGAGAAGCAGTTCACCCGCTTCGAACAGCACGAGATCACCATGCAGGACATCGCCGCCATCCTGGAGGCCTACGGCAAGGAGACCGGGCTCGGCCTGGGGGAAGGCTGAGCCTCGTCGGGTTCGTCGACGAACACGCCGAGGCCCTCGAAGCGGACCTGCTCCGCTACTACGGCATCGACCTGCTCGACTGGCACCGCGAGACGCTGACCGCACGGCGTCTCGCACTGCTCGTCAAGCACCTGCCGCGCGACAGCGCGCTGAACAGGGAGCTGCACGGCGAGGCCGCCGAGTGGTCGGTCTCCGACCATCTCCTCGCCGCCGCGGTGGACCATCTGGCCGCCGCGAACTGGATGTTCGCCTGCGTCAACTCGGAGGAGGGCGACCAGCCGGAACCGCCGGTGCCGCGTCCGTCGTACGACGACTCGTACGACGACGCACCGGCAGCCGAAAGGAAACCGGACCCGGCCCAGCCCGCCCCCGATTCCGCACCGTCGGCCGTACAACTGGCCCGCTTCTTCGGCTGACCAGGCTGTACGACGCCCTACTCGTCCCGGCGCCGACTCGGGGCCCGGCGCAGATCAGAGCCTTGTTCGAGCCGGTCGATCCCGTGTCGTTGCCGCGCATTGCCCGCGTCCCCGTCCACCCCGTAGGGCTTGCTCGATGACACAACATCCACTGCACCCCGGCATCACCGCAGGTCCAGGCCGGGCGGCAACGGAGAGTGAAAGAAAGTGGGTTGGGCAAACACGGAGCGACACCACCAGATTACTCGTACACTAGTTCGAACAGACGCTACGAACGCGTCAGGAGCACACACCTGTACCACCAGTCAGCGGACAGACCGGAAAGCAGGACGACGACATGGCGACTGGCACGAGCAACTCCCCGCACCAGCCGATCGACACCTACTCCCGCCTCGCCCACCTTCTGCACTCCCCCGCGCCCGACCGCGAGGCACTGCTGGACCGGCTGTACGAGGAACTGCTTACCCGCGAGTCGCGCGCCTACGCGGCCGGCTGGACGGACGCCCTGACGGAAGCCCGCCGAGGCCGCTCATAGCTCACACGGCGAACGCGCACCACACCAACTCCTCGCCGTATCCCGCCCTCTCCGCCACGACACTGCCTCGACCAGCCGCATCCCCTCCCGCTCTCACCCCACGGGTCGCTGTCGGCCGGCAGTTGAGGCGCCGACCATGTCTCCCCATCCACCACCATCACCCGAAGCGACGGCGGCGCGAACCGCTGCCCGAACCCAACACGAGCTCCAGCCCGGCGAGGCAACCCCAGTGCCGTACGGCGTTGGCGCACAACTACCCGACGGCCGGCTCGACGGAGTCGGCCAGCTCGGTCAACTTCCGGCGTCGTATGAACACGGTTGAACAAGTAGCGTTGAATCGCAGCCGGTCGAGGGACGCCGTCCACGGCACCATCAAGGAGCTGTAACCCCGTGTGCAGGCGAAGACGGGTACTCGGCACCTACTGGGACTGGCGCTTGCCACCGACTTGCCCGGCGTCAGTGCGGTGGACGGCCCGGCATGGGAGGGGGTCGTGCTGGGCAGTTGCGTCTTCCTCATCCTGAACCAACTGATCTACACCTACCCAGGCGATATTCGAAACGCTCACGCGGTCCCGCTGCTGATGCTCGCCGCGATCGGCATCGTCCAGGACACCCTGATCTGGCTCCTCGTCTCGTGCCTCAGCTCCACGCTGGATTTCGGCACGTCGACAACTTCCTCGCGCG